>QIKQ01000314.1 GCA_003233075.1 Gammaproteobacteria bacterium | reverse complement strand
AGTGAAGTAAATGACTTAACGCAGATTTCATCCCCACACAGTCCAATTATAGTTGAACTGAATACAATTGGACTGACTTGGCTCAAAAAACGATAATTTTTCCACATTTAGATTAACGTCGTAAACACATTCTTCTGACTATAATGCAATTATTTAGAGCATTATTCGTTGAACTGTCTAAATAATTTGAAAAAATTGTCAGAAGTTTGTTGTTTTATGTGCTTAATATCACATTTTTTTATTTCCGCTAACGATTCTGCAACATAACGAACAAAAGCTGGGTTATTTTTTTTGCCTCGATGAGGCGCTGGCGTTAAGTAAGGCGAGTCAGTTTCAATTAGAATTCGATTCATCGGCACTTTTTTTGCAATTTCCCTTAACTTTATGGCGTTATGAAAAGTTAGAATTCCCGAAAAAGAGATATAAAACCCTAGGTCTAACGCTTGTTTTGCCATGTCCCAATTTTCAGTAAAACAGTGTAGTACTCCGCCAATTTCATCAGCGTGATTATTTTTGAGTATTTGGATTGTATCATTACGTGCATCTCTAGTATGGACAATCACGGGTAGACTACATAAGCGAGCTGCATGAAGATGTGTCTCAAAACGTTCTTGCTGAATCTGCTTTGCTACCGTTTTATAGTAATAATCCAGTCCGGTTTCACCAATTGCTACAACTCTTTCATTCTCAGCATATTTTAATAGTTTTTCTATTGTGGGTTCATTGCCAAGAACTTCACATGGGTGAACTCCAACTGAACACATAATATTATTATAGTTTTTTACTAGCCGATACATGCTGTCAAAGTCGTTTAAGTTTATAGCGACACACAACATGTGGCTTACTTCTAGCTTTGTCGCATACTCTATCATTAGATCAAAATCATTTTCAAATTCACTTAAATCAATTTTATCTAAGTGGCAATGCGAATCAATAAAACCGTATTGTTTTGTTTTAGAGGAAATCATATTGAAATTAGTCTGAAATTAAGAGTCGCAGTCTTGTTAGAAAACTAAACCCCAACGTTGCATACAATGTTGCATACAATGTTGCATTCAGGGCTACTTTAATCGAGTATTGTACGCTCTCACGCAGTATTTTCTAGTGCGAGCATAGTTCAGACTAGGTGAGTTCTAGAAAATACGAGTACGAGCGTAGATTGCCGGTAAAAACAGAGTGAAACGTTCCTGATCCGATAGCTTATGCAACGATGGGGTTAAGCTACTTTTTGCTTATTTAGCAATTTAAAAAATAAGCGACTTTAAAATAGACAAGCTTTAAACTGTGTGGGTAGGTCTGTCTGCTTTTAGAGCACCAGCCAAATAGGTTTCGATTTTATTGCGTGCATTACCACCATCTTGATCACTAAATTGAACGCCGATTCCTGCTGCCCGATTCCCCTGTGCACCTTTTGGTGTAATCCAAATTATTTTCCCAGCAATGGGTATTTTCTCACTTTCTTCCATCAGAGTGAGCAACATAAAAACTTCATCACCCAATTTATATGCCTTGTTGGTCGGTATAAACAAACCACCATTATTTACAAATGGCATAAACGCAGCATAGAGAGCACTTTTATCTTTAATTGTTAAAGATAAGATTCCTTGTCTTTGTGGCATTTTCATGCAAAAACTCCGTTAATTAATTCCAGTGTCACCGAGCTAAAGAGGCTGTTTTTCTCAATTGAACCAGTAAACTTTCAAGGGTTAATTGTGTATTAGCCGATGTTGATTGTAACTGAATTGCTTTAAGAACTTGCTCATGACTATTGAATAATAGCGTCAGATCGAGATTTTTATTGAGCAGCTTGTAATCCTGATGCAAATTAGGGTTATCGTAATAATTTTGCTCGATCGAAAACTTAGACCGTATTAAATCCATAAGCCAATCAGCCAAACAATGGTAAAGTTGTCTTAGATCTGTTTTCTGCCACTTTTTCGCCAATTCAATTAGGTCTGCCTGACCGATTAAAATCGATTTAAATTGTTCAAATAATTGAGTGCGTGAATTAAGATCTAAACTGTTGTTTGTTGCTGTTTGATAAGCAAGCAATGGCGCGCCTCTAGCAATTTTTAAATAGGATTCGGCATCGCTAATGCCTTGCGACTCTAACCACTGCAATGACAGTTTAAAATCACTTGCTTTAACTTCGTATGTTTGACAACGACTACGAATGGTCGCAGGTAAAAGACCTAGTTGATGACTATGCAGAATAAAAATAGTATTACGAGTCGGTTCTTCTAGCGATTTTAATAAACTATTTGCAGCATTAATATTCAATCGCTCAGCCTGACTTATAAGGCCAATCTTATAACCGCCTGTATGACTCGTATATATCAAAGAGGAGCACAAATCTCTAATACTATCGACCTTGATAGTTTCACTTTTACCTTCGGGTTCGATCATTTTAAAATCAGGATGAATTCGACTTTTAAACCAAGAGCAATTCTGACATTCTTGGCATGGTTGATTATCAATTGGCGAACCACAGAGTAATCGCTGACTCAAATAGCGCGATAATTGATTTTTGCCCACACCCTGCTTACCTGAAATTAAAATAGCGTGAGGAATGCTATTGTTAGTTATTTTTTCGATGAATTTATCCCAGACATCTTTATGCCATGGAAACAATATTGGCGCATCGAATTTATCTACTTGCGACTCTGTTAATTTTGTTATTTGTTTAGCCATTGTTCAATTAAAGGGTTTATGATATTTGAAATTTCAGCTTGAACCACATCAATAGGCTGGTTTGCATCAATAATACGATAACGCTCTGGAGTGTTTTTCGCAAGTTGTAAAAAAGCTTCTCTAATCCTATAGAAGAACTCTGTTTCTTGGTCTTCAAATCGATCTAGTTCACCTCTTGACTTAACCCTGCTTAATGTCGTCTCAACACTCACATCGAGAAGCAAAGTTAAATTCGGTTTAAATTCACCGAGTGTCCATTTCTCTAGTTGAGAAATTTTATCAAAACTCAATCCACGTCCGCCACCCTGATAAGCGTAACTTGAGTCTGTGAACCGATCACAGATGACCCAGTTCGCTTGCTTTAGTTGCGGCTTAATAACATGTTCGACGTGTTCTAATCTTGCGGCGAACATAAGCAATAACTCTGATTTGCCGTTTAAATTTCCAGTTTGCTTGTTGAGCAAAATGTTTCTAAGCGATTCACCGAACCCAGTGCCACCTGGCTCGCGTGTAGTCATATTTTTAATCCCTGCCTGGGATAATAGTTCAGATATATATGAGCTATTAGTTGATTTACCACTGCCTTCCGGCCCTTCCAACGAAACAAAAAGCCCGGATTTAGATTCGTTCATATGTTTCTACTTTTTATCTTTATCTTTATCTTTATTTTTTGGCTTATAAGACGAAAAAGGTTTTCTTCTACCTTTGAGTTGATACTTTATCACGTTATTATTATGTTCTCTTAATGTTTTAGAAAAAACATGCGCACCATTACCCTTCGATACAAAATACAAATATGTTCCTCGAGCCGGATGCAGCACCGCCTGAATCGCTTCTCCTGATGGCATCGCTATGGGCGTGATCGGTAATCCAAAGCGAGTATAGGTATTATGTGGAGTATCACGACGTAAATCTTTTCGACGAATATTTCCTTGGAAACGATCACCCATGCCATAGATTACGGTTGGATCCGACTGCAACCTCATACGCTTACGCATTCGTCTAACAAATACGCCTGCAATAGTTGGTCTCTCAGAGGCAAGGCCCGTTTCACGTTCAACTATCGAGGCTAGGATCAAAACTTCATAAGGCGTTTTAACAGGTAGATTTTTTTCTCTTTTCGCCCATTCAATATGTAATCTTTTTTCCATCATTTTGTAAGCACGTTGTAGAAATTGAATGTCAGTAAAACCGGTTGGAAAATAATAAGTATCTGGGAAAAACCGACCTTCAGGTTTAATGCCGGCTAATCCTATTTTTTGCATTATTTGACTTGCATTCAATCCTGTTAGCTTATGCTTTAAATCGGGACTCTTATCAAGCGCTACCATCATTTGTTTAAAAGTCCACCCTGGTACAACTGTTAAAGAATGCAGTTTTACTTTGCCACTGACCAAAACAAGGAACAATTCTTTGGGAGTCCAACCTTTTTTTAATTGATATTCGCCAGCTTGAATTAAATGAGATTTACCAGAAAATTTGCCGTGCCAAATAAAATAATGAGGTTTATCGAGTAACTTTTTTGATTCAAGTTGATACGCAATTGTTTTTAATGACATGCCCGATGTCACATGAAAACTGTATTGCTGTGTTTCAATTTTAAGTGGCTTACCTAAAAAGCTATTATAATCGAACATGATCCAACCCGAAATTACGCTCATAAACAAAACAGTAATTCCGATGGCTTTAAATACTAATAATTTCATTTCACTCATAACGGTTACTTTAGTTTCTACCCAATTTAATATTAACGTGCTTAAGCAATTTTTTTGTGACTACGCCAGGACATTCAAATTTAATCTCATTTAATTGTCGTACCGGTTTTATCGACCATAAACTGTTTGTCATGAATACTTCTTCTGCGTTCCTTAACTCATCAATATTAATTGATTTTATTGCGGATTCTATGCCAATTAGATTGGCCGTTTGTAATACGAGTGCCCGCATTGTCCCTTCGATCCCGCCCTGTTCCAAATTTGGTGTTTGTAAGACACCCGCCGATACACAGAATAAGTTGCTCATTGTGCCAGAAATTATCTGCTCTGAAAAATCCGAGACAATTCCCTCATCATAATTGTCGTAATCTATTTCTAAACTGGCTAAAACTTGATCAAGTCGATTCAGATGTTTTAAACCCGCCAAAATTGACGAACTCGCTAACTTATGTTCACAGCTTTGTAGCCTAATTCCTGCGCTCGTATCATCGAGTTTTGGCCATGGAAATAAACTCACCAAACGCAGCGGAGACAAGGTCTCATGGACTCTGTAAGCCCTTCCTGTCGCTTGTCTAGTAATGGTGATTCGAGCTATATATTTACCCTCTTTCGGACATATTGAGCGCAATTCAGACAGCAAAGTATCACTCTCAGGAATATTGTCAATTTTTAGTCTTGCACAGCCCAGCTTAAGGCGCTGATAGTGAGAATCCCACATCTCAGGAAGCTTATTTTTGACAGCCATAGTTTCAAATAATCCATCACCGTAGCGAAAACCTCGATTATAAATCGAAATTTGACTCTCAGGTTTACCATTGACTAGACTGCTAATTGCTTGGTCCATAATAATTATTGAGTCACTCTGTTTCTAGCCCAAGGGCATTCAACATACCTTTTGCTTTCATTCTAGTTTCAGCCAATTCTTTTTTAGGACTCGAATCAAATACTATTCCGCCTCCTGCTCTAAAACTAAGAGTTTGCTTATTGAGTAGCATAGTACGAATAAGAATATTTAGATCCATATCACCAGACCGATTCAAATAACCAAATGAACCAGTATACGCCCCTCGCTGACCACGTTCTAACTCTGCAAGTATTTGCATACAACGAATTTTTGGACAACCCGTAATCGTACCTCCAGGAAACAAAGCTCGAATCACTTCACCTGGTGAAACAGTAGATTTAAGCTTACCTGTTATTTTTGAAACAAGATGATGTACATGCGCGTAGGACTCGAGTGTCATTAAGGCCTCTACTTTAATTGAACCAGGTACGCAAACTCTGCCCATATCATTTCGTTCCAAATCAACTAGCATTATGTGTTCGGCGCATTCTTTTGGGTCTATTAATAGCTCATTTGAATTCATTTTATCAACTTCAATTGTTTCAGAACGCGGATAAGTACCCGCAATAGGTCGAGTTTGAATTTTTCTATTTCTGACACTGAGTAGACGTTCGGGTGAGGAGCAAATAATTGCTGAATCTTGCCAATAGACTAAGCCGGCAAAAGGCGCTGGATTGTGTTCGCAAAGTTGTTTATAAATTTTATTTGCGTTAATTGATGCATCTATCTCGCCCTGCCAGAGTCGCGATAAATTAACCTGAAAGACGTCACCATCACGAATATATTGTTTAATTGTATCGACTGATTCTAGATAATTATTTTCATTTGATTCGGCAAGTTGAACTGATAAAGTATTATTTTTCTGAATTGCTTGACCGCCATTGTTATTGATGTACGGATTAATTCTTTCGGCCAATGTGTGGAATTGTTTTTCAATCATTAAATAACATTTGTTTAATACTTTATCCTTGATAATTGCTGCCGGTATCCTGACTGCAAATGCAATGGGTAGCGGCTGAGCGCTTTTTGACTCTATATTAAGATTGACACTCGCTTCTATTTCTCCTAGTAACTCATACGACAAATATAAAAACCAACCTCCTTGAAAGGGTAAGTTAATTTTATCATCAATATCAGTTTGATTTTCCTTCCACCACTCATCTAAGGCCGTTAAAAACCCGGAATTAGACTTTAAGTTTAAAGATTCTGTTTTTTGTAATTTAAATGTAGAATTTAAACACAAAGTTTCTTGAGGACATGCGAACAAAATGTCATAGCGCGAGGTATTATGACCTAGGGCGACACTTTGCAGTAAAAATGGGAACAAGCTGGTATTTTTATTTTGAATTGAATCAAGCTCTAACTCTGGCTTTATGGATTCAATGAGAATTGACATGATCTTAGCTTACTGGAAATAAGCGAGACAGGGTAATAGAAATCAACGGCAATGCATTATTAAATGTTAAATTAACATTATATTTTCTTGAAAACTAAAGATCCGTTAGTACCGCCAAAGCCAAAAGAATTAGATAAAGCAACGTTAATTTCCATGTCTCTGGCCGTATTTGGGACGAAATCTAAATCACATTCTGGATCTTGATTTTCCAAATTGATCGTTGGCGGTGCGACTTTATCTTGCATTGCCAATACAGTAAAAACTGCTTCTACCCCTCCAGCTGCTCCTAGTAAATGTCCAACCATGGATTTAGTTGAACTAATCGCTGTCTTGTAAGCATTGTCGCCGAGAGCGGCTTTGATGGCGACTGTTTCTGCAAGATCACCTGCCGGTGTCGAAGTCCCATGCGCATTGATATAATCTATTTGGTCAGTATTTAAACCGGCATCGTTTAAGGCGTTTAACATGCAACGCTTAGCACCATCTCCATCAGCACAGGGCGAAGTCATATGAAATGCATCACCACTCATACCAAAACCAACTAATTCAGCATAAATATTCGCGCCACGTTTTTTCGCATGCTCAAATTCTTCTAACACAATAACGCCAGCGCCATCGCCGAGTACAAAGCCATCGCGATCTTTATCCCAAGGGCGACTAGCTACCTCTGGGTCATCATTACGTGATGATAGTGCCCTGGCTGCAGCGAAACCACCTAAGCTCGTCGGTGTGGTCGCCATTTCAGCACCGCCAGCGATCATAACGTCTGCATCTCCGTAGGCAATAATTCGAGCCGCATTGCCAATATTATGTGTCCCTGTGGTACAGGCAGTCACTATAGCAATATTAGGACCTTTGAAACCATACTTAATTGACAGATTTCCCGAAGCCATGTTGATAATAGATTGGGGAACAAAAAAGGGTGTGATTCGCTTAGGACCTTTCGCTAAAAAGGTATCGTGGCCTTTTTCAATTGAATAAATACCACCAATACCAGACGAGACTGAAACACCAATACGCTCTGCATTTTCTTCAGTCACCTCAATACCGCTGTCTTCAACCGCCTCGATTGAAGCAGCCATACCATAGTGGATAAAGGGATCCATTTTTTTTACGTCTTTTGGTGCAATATAATTTTTTGCGTCAAAATTCTTGATCGTGCCGCCGAAGCGCGCAGAAAAGGCAGACACATCGAATGAAGTAATAGGAGCGATACCGCTCTTACCCGCTTTAATATTTTCCCAGCTTTCTTTTACGGTAAGACCCACTGGAGAAATAATTCCCAAGCCAGTTATAACTATTCGTCTTTTAGACAAACTGGTACTCCTTAAAATTTATGCGTTCACTTAACTTAGCAATACTTATGTAAATCTTTGATATCGCCTTATCGCTGCAGTTCAATTAGTTTAGTTTGAATACAAGCAACTAGCACACAGGAATAAAAAAAACCGCTCCGTGTCGGAACGGTTTTTAAATACAAAATGAATTAATCAGTCTTTACATTTTGATTAATGAAATCGATAATCTGTTGTACAGTAGCAATATTATCAGCGACATCATCTGGGATTTCGCAATCAAATTCTTCTTCTAGATTAAGAACTAGTTCTACTGTATCAAGCGAATCAGCACGTAAATCATCAATTAATGACGCTTCGTTTGTAACGTCTTCTTCTTTCGCGTCCAATTGTTCAACGATGATTTTCTTCACTCGTTCTTCAATACTACTCATATTGTTGTCTTCCTATAGTCTTTAATAAATTACCAATGATCTAATCATCAGAGGTCGTTATAACCTGAATTTTTACGCACTTTTTAGTGCGAGTCTATACAAGTAAAACCACGTCCATGCAGAAAATTACTATCATCTAAAACGCTACTTGATGATATTAAAATACCCAATCTATTCGATAACTTACTTGTATTGGGCGCGTATTGTAGTGAAATCCGATTGAACTTACTAGATGTAAAATAGACTAGTTTTAAAATATTATATTATGATAACAATCAATATGTTACTGATCTTATTAAAGGTTTTAGGTAAGCCTCAGTTCGGTCGCTATTTCACAATTCTAACAAATAGAACATTTATTTTCTAAATTGACCAGCTTCTAGACAAATGGCGAGTCAAAATCAGCTCAATATTCGGCTGAAACATCTTCAATATTTTGATTTCAAGGAGAAAAAATTAAAAATACTGTGTTTAATAAATTTCATATATACCATCATGAGTTTGTCAATGCTGTTCGACAATATGATACTCTCTGTTTAAAAAATGCCTCACCTGACAATAGTAGTCACACACTTGCTGGTGGATGAGCTCGGGTCACCCATAGTGTTAGACTTTGTCTATGCCTCACAAGGACATACCCATTAAAAGAAGGTGTGGCAAAAACTTACAGTGAGTATAGATAGGGGTTTAATGATTTTCCGCCCATATTCTTTTGCTGTTAAATATTTTATATATTCTAATGTGGACCACCCCCTTTATAATCGATACTGATACGATCAGCAGCTATTGGACGAAAACATTCGTCTGCAAAGGTGACATGACTGGGATGATCACGATAACTATCAATAACTGCGGGATGACAAAAACGTGCCAACCAAGTATAACGATACGCCGCATCCTCTTTTAGTGCATGGCCGACGAATACTTCTCGTACGCCAGGTATAGCACTCAGTATTTTTTGACCAGAATCCATCATAAACTTCACTTTACTTTCAGCTACGTTAGTAACATTGTAGATAATCAAATGTTCAACTGATGTCCAGGCCGAACAACTGTCAAGAATCTCTGTCGCTCGACCTACGCTTCCCCAAAGATACATGCACCGTTCTACTTCTAGACTAATGACCTCCTTAATTCCTTTCGTTAGGACTGGGTAACCTGCTGTACTATTATTTTTACTGTTGTCTCGCATGCGCAGACCGGCTAAATCTGACAGCGCAGTGTAATAATTTATTTTCGCGACTCCATTGGCGATCAGCTGCCGGAACTGGTCGTCACTCAAACCCATTCCACCGTGGATTAGTGACGAAATTTTAATTGTGTTTGTTATCTCTTT
>QIKQ01000219.1 GCA_003233075.1 Gammaproteobacteria bacterium | reverse complement strand
CCGCCTTCGCTTCACTCTCCATGGCGGCCAGCGTCAGAGCTTCTAAACAAGAAATACACCTTCTTTAATGTTCGTGACCACCAGGCCCATGTACATGGCCATGCGCCAATTCGTCTGATGTTGCGTCACGAATATCTTTAACCGCAACCGCAAAATGTAAATTGACTCCGGCCAAGGGATGATTCGCATCAACCTTAACTTCCTTGTCATTCACTTCAACTACCTTGATTGTTATTGGATTGCCTTCATTATCTTCACTCTCATAACTCGTGCCCGCACTAACTGGCTGATCACTGGGAAACATATCCTTCGAGACTGAAATTACTTTTTTCTCATCACGCTCACCGTAACCTTCAGTCGGTGGTATGGTAATTTCAAACGAATCACCAGACGACTTGCCTTCCAGTTCTCTTTCTAATCCTGGAATTAGATTATTAGAGCCATGAATATAAACTAATGGCTGATCGCCTTCGGTTGTGTCCAATATCGAACCCGAATCATCTTTGAGAGTAAAATCTAATGTAACAACTGTATCTTTTACTATTTGCATAAGCTATTTCCATTTCTATCGTGATAATTTAATCCAACAAGCCCTTACCCTAACACCGTAAAATCAAAATAATACTATGCTTATTTTGTAATCAAATAGACCCAATAATTTGCGCTGGAATGTGTGTCATTGTGAAAAATAATACTAATAATAGCAGATATGTAGCCTATGTTCGCAAATCCTTACCGGTTAATTTCAAAAAGAGATCCTCCAAATTGCGATTGCGCACTTCTAATCTAGTTAGATCTATATTGGCCGAATTGAGCAAAACCAAGGTCTGATGTAAGTCTTTGCTTCGAATCTGGACTTCATCCTCTAATATTTTAATATCTAAGTCCTGGCCGTTAGCCTGCTCCTTAAAATCATCTTTTGGGATATGAAGTATAACGTCATCAAAATGTTTTCTCAGTAAATTTTCAGGTGTATCCATTTCTATAATTTTACCTTGATCCATAATCGCAATTCGATCACACAAACGCTGCGCTTCTTCCATGTAATGAGTAGTTAAAACGACTGTTTTATTTTGACGTTTTATATTTTCAATTAACTCCCAAAAATTTCGTCTTGACTGTGGGTCCAGACCCGTGGTTGGTTCGTCTAAAAAAACCAGCTCGGGATCATTGAGTAAAGCAATGGCTAATAACATTCGCTGTTTTTGCCCACCGGAAAGCTTGCGGCTATCACGACTTAAAATAGTCTCAAGTGAGCACATTTCTACTAACTGCTCGATTTCTAATGTATGCTCATATAACTCTTTAAACTGAAGTAAAATTTCTTTGACTGTCAGAAATTCTTGCAAGGACGTAGACTGAAACAAAAAACCGGCTTCCTGCTTAAACTGAGAACCAATTTTTTCGCCTTTATAAAAAATTTCGCCTGAACTGGGATTAATAATGCCCTCGATTATTTCTAAGGTGGTAGTCTTGCCAGCGCCATTGGGACCAAGCAAACCAAAACAAGTGCCTGTTTCGATCTCAAAACTAATACCATCCACAGCCCGAATGCCCGAATAGTCTTTAACTAGATTTTTAATGGTTAATATGTTTTGCATTGTTAATAGTATACACAATCACATTTTAAATAGTTCAACTAAATATAAAAGCACCTTTGTGTTTTTTGTTTATATTTTTTCCTGTACTCGCCGTTTTATAAACGACTCCTACAGGCTACATTTATCATATAATTAAACTGCACATATTATTTAGTGAAAATCACGAGAATAAGTCTGTAGACTTCCAAGCATAACACTGTAGTCTTCTAATTTTTGAGCGATCACATGAACTACGCCATCTTGCGCTTGCACCTTACCTCTAACAGTTAACAAACTTGCTTTGAGTAAAACCTTACGCTGCGTTTCTGCAATTTTTGGCCATACGATTACATTAATATAACCTGTCTCGTCTTCCAGAGTAACAAACACCACACCCGATGCAGTGCCTGGTCGTTGTCTGTTTATGACAATGCCCGAAGTCAAAACTATCGTATCATTCAAGCATTCATTTAGTGTTTCGGCGCTGACAATTTTACGTCGATCTAATTGAGCACGCAATAACGCCAAGGGGTGACGGCGTAAACTTAAGCCTATATTCGCATAATCATGCATTACATTTTCACCCTCACTTGGAACTGATAACAAGGCATCGGCTTCTTGTATTTTCATCTGACTCACCATGTCATTTTGTAAATCCATGCCAGCAACTTGCCAATAAGCTTTATGACGATGACCTTCTAAACTAGATAAGGCATCACTCGCTGCCAAACATTCAATATCCTTCTTATTCAACTTTGCACGACTGACCATATCCTGTGTACTCACAAACTGTTTTTTTTCGCGAGTTTTAATAATAGCTGCTGCGCTTTTATCTGATAGGCCTTTTACCATCCTTAAACCCAGCCTCAAATCAGGACGTTGTATTTTGCTGTGACTCACCCTCTCTAAAAATTTTTGATCGTATTCAAGAGTGCAATCTATTTCACTTTGACATACATCTACTGGATTGAGCTTCACGCCATGTCGTTGTGCATCTTGAATTAATTGCGCTGGCGCATAAAAACCCATCGGCTGACTATTTAACAAAGCACAACAAAATGCAGATGGATGATAAAGCTTAATCCAGGCAGATAAATAGGCCAATAAAGCAAAGCTTGCTGAATGTGATTCAGGAAAACCATATTCACCAAAACCAAGAATTTGTTTATAAATTTGTTGAGCGAAACCAAGCTCATAGCCACGAGCAGTCATGCCTGATAACAACTTTTGTTCAAATTGCTCAAGCCCGCCTTTTCGTTTCCACGCCGCCATACTACGTCGTAATTGATCTGCCTCAGCCGCCGTAAAACCCGCTGCAACCATTGCCAACTGCATAACCTGTTCTTGAAAAATCGGCACGCCCATCGTTCGCTCTAACACTTCTTTCACTGCCTCATTTGGATAGTTCACCACCTCAGTTCCCTTGCGTCGCGCCAAATACGGATGCACCATTTCACCTTGAATGGGACCGGGGCGAACAATAGCGATCTCAATCACTAGATCATAATAATTTGCTGGTTTTAATCTAGGCAACATCGACATTTGTGCACGCGATTCGATTTGAAACACACCTATCACATCTGCTTTTTGTAACATCTGATAAACTTTGGGATCTTCGGCAGGCACATCTTGGACACGGATAATTCGCTGTGAATAAGCACTAATTAGACTCAAAGCTTTACGAATTGTAGTCAACATACCTAAAGCCAGTACATCAATTTTTAATAAACCTAAAACCTCCAAATCATCTTTATCCCATTGAATTACGGTGCGCTCTTGCATGGCTGCATTTTCTATTGGTACTAAAGCAGTCAACGCCGTGGCTGAAATAACAAAACCACCCACATGTTGGGATAGATGCCGAGGAAAGCCAATTAACTGCTCAATCAATTCAACAAACTTTTTGAACTTAAATGAATCTGCCGGCATGCCTAATAAATCATCTGGATCAAAATGCAACTTATTACCATCCCACCATTGATAGGACTTAGCAAGCCGGTCCACCTGGTCCAAACTAAAGCCCATGGCTTTACCGACATCTCGTATTGCGCTGCGAGCTTGGTAACTAACAACGGTTGCAGCTAAAGCAGCACGATGACGGCCATATTTGTTATAAATGTATTGGATTACTTCTTCGCGACGCTCGTGTTCAAAATCAACGTCAATGTCTGGTGTTTCATTTCGTTCCTTGGAAATAAATCGCTCGAATAATAAATTCATTCTCGCTGGGTCAACCTCAGTAATACCTAAGCAATAACAAACCGCTGAATTTGCCGCTGAACCTCGCCCCTGACACAAAATACCTTGTGTTCGTGCATAACGAACAATGTCATATACTGTTAAAAAATAGGGCTCAAACTCTAATTCGGAAATTAATTTTAACTCATGCTCAATCTGCAACCTTGCTTTCTCCTTAATCCCCTCTGGCCAGCGTTGCTTGATTCCTATCTCAGTTAATTCACGTAAATAAGCTTGAGGACTCGTATTTTTTGGTACAATTTCATCAGGATACTCATAACGTAATTCCGACAAACAAAAATGGCATGAGTTAGCAATACGAATTGTTTCCTGAATACAGTCGAGTGGATACATTTTCACTAACTGCTGACGTCGTCTTAAGTGTTTCTCAGCATTGATTTTTAACTCATAACCTAATTCAGATAGAGGCTTGTTTCGATCTATTGCTGTCACTAGATCTTGTAATACTCGACGCTGACGTTGGTGCATATGCACATCACCACTTGCACATAAGGCTACTGAATAATTTTCACTAAGTGTCCTAAGCACTTCCAGTCGAACCTGATCAGCACCAGATAATAATAATTCAACACTAATCCGCAACTGCTGTTTAAATATTTCGCTCAAGTAAGTCAATTCTGTGTATGCTTGCTCATCAATATTTGGCGGCGGCAACCATAAAGCAAAACAAGTTTCGACCTGAGCTTGTCGCAACTGCTGGCGATTTAACTTGTATTCACCTTTTTTAGCTTGACCTCGAGCCAAACTAATAAGCTGTGAAAGTTTGCCATAACTTAATCGATCTGTAGCCAATAAGACTAAACGCAGGCCGTCTTCCAATTTAAACTCGCTACCAATAATTAACTGTATAGTTTTATTATTATCTTTTGATTCATTAATTGCTTTAGCGGCGCTATAAGCACGTACCACCCCAGCCAATGAACATTCATCTGTTAGTGCAATTGCGCGATAAGCTAAGGCCGCCGCCTGACTAACGAGTTCTTCTGGATGGGATGCGCCACGTAAAAAACTAAAATTACTAATACAATGTAACTCAGCGTAAGCCGCCAAGTGTTGCTCTTTAGTTTGCGAAATATCTTGCTGAATATCTCTAGACATGTTCTTTAGCCAAACAAACCTTGTAAATACCAGCCTGACTTAATCTTTGACTGGCCGATGCTCTGCTTAAGGTCACGGTATATCCAAAATATTTGACCCGCCTCATCTATCGCCAAATAGTAATCACGCTGCATATCTTTATTATCCCACCAACCAGACTCTATTCTTTCCGGGCCAGACAATAAACTTAATTCACTCTGCCAATAGAGACCTGCTGCATTTACACTTATGGGTATACTTGTCGCTAAAAAGCAAATTGGTCGCAATCGATGCAAAACACTTCCAGAACCATCACTTCGGTCTCGACGATAAGCCCATGCATATTCTGGTCGATAATCTTGTTTAACATGCACATAACTCAGCTTATTTTCACCCAAACGTGCAGCCAGCTCATCACACAAGGCTAACCAGTTGTCGTTATCTTCTATTTGATCTAGCGCTTGACCCTCTCTTTGCTCACAAGCTAACAATTCGTTTGGAAATAAATCAACATTACTTGCTTTAAACTCATAGATTTGTCTCGACTCCAGTTGTATCGCCAAGACCCCTGCTTTTAGCTTAATTTGATTAAAACGTTCTCTAAGCAAGGAAAATATCTGCTTGTGATCGCGATTTGCATAACGAAAGCTTATAATTATTTCTGTTTCCGGAACGGAATAATGTCGAAAAATGATCTTGATTTGATCCGTACTTGCATCAATTTGTCGCAAGAAAACCACTAATTGTTTTATTAAAGTCTCGACGGCTACTAAAATAAGATCATGCTGACTCAGTTCAATTGGCATTTCAATTTCTTTGCAAAAAAAATCTGGTACCGTATAAGTGATCTGCGGATCTAAGGACTCACCTAATAATTTATCTATATAGTCTAGGAATTTTTTACCAAAACGCTTAAGCAAGCCAGTACGAGGCAAGCGCCACAACTCCTGTAAATAACGTATGCCAATATTACCTAAGGTTTTAAGCCATTCATTCTCTAGGCCAATTTCATAAACAGTCAGTTTTGCTAATACCGATCGAAGCTGTTTACTATTCTCGATAATGATAGATTTCTGGGCACATGCTAAGTAGTAGGCTGCCATAGGAGTTGGCGCGACTGCGTACGCAGTTTTAAAATTTGTTTTTTCAACTAAAGTAGACTTAAGACTAGCTAAAAGCACATGAATGCCTTTATACAATTTCAGGCTTTGCCTGATTTCAATCACTAAAGCATCGTCATGCATTAAACTTACATCTGAACTATAGACCGTTAGCCAAGAAGCCACTTTTTCAAGTTGCGCTTGTTCCAAAGTATAATCTCGCCGTCTACTTTCAATATTAGACTCTAAGGCATAAGCAGCACTTAAGGCCATGCCCGCACTAATACCCTTTTCTAATAATTGCTTCGACGCCTGATAAACCCAAAATCGACCTGCTACTTCTTCAAAAACCAAATCACATTGAATAGATTCATTATTTGTCTGCAATAAAGTCTGATTAATTACTTCTAGGGCAAACAAAGGAAACTGAACACTCAAATAAAGTAATGACTCAATCTGATCATTCTCAATATCTAGCGTCGCTTCAGTTTTAAACTCCGACGATAAAGCTGAGGGCAAAGAGTCAATTTCTTTGGTTTGCAAACTGTTTTTTGATTTTATTGATAACACGTTTTTTAGTTCAGGGACTTTCATTTCTACTCACTCAATTCAGCAAATAATAAGCTAGCTTTTTTTGAGAAAGCCTTGCTGTAGCAGTAATGTTTTTAACAGCGAAGATTGAGTTTTTTGCTAAAATGTTTTTTCTCATTTTTTCCCCAACATATTATTTTTATCTTAAATTATTTTATTTACCGGTAAACTGAGTCGTACAGACCGATAGCGAACTGACCCTCGCGCCTTTAGTACTTGCAAATATAAATAGCGATTAAGATTTTTACACTTGGAGCGCTTAACAAATGGTTTTAATTGCAAACACAGAGCCGCGCCTAAGGCTGACTTATTTTTATTAGTAAAAATTACTCCATGACATTGTCCGGACTCTGCTGCAAGCTGTAAACGACGCACTGTGCTTAATTTTATTTGAGGACATTTTACTTGAGGACGTTTTATTTGAGGATATTGTGTCGACCAACACAAAACCAAACCACAGCTAAAACTCGCTAATAGCTTTTCCATACTCCAAAAGGCTTCTTGTTGCGAGCAACTATTTTTTATTACTAGTACATAACGAAGGTCAACTCCCGCGGCTTGCAAAGCGGGAGGATAGGGAATAAAGGGCGGCCTAATCCATACTACCCAACGTTTCCTAGCTGTTAATTCAGCCATAAGAGGCAAAAACAACTGAATTTCACCTATACCTTGATGAGCAGAAACAATTTCAATTAAAGCCCGCCTTGGCCAGCCATGTTCAGGTAAGATTTCATCTAATTTCGAATAACCAGTTTTAACACCAAGCACATTAGATCGTAACTCACTGCCTTTCCAAAGCAGTGAAGACTGTTCTAAAATTTGATCAAGCTTTTGTTTCATTGATTCTCACGTACTCGTAATTATTTGACAATACAAAGCCATACATCATCAAGGATGTTTAAGCTCCCATATAGAAGAAACTTAGGATAAACTGATAATTTACACTTCCGGCAAGAATGCCTAGCCTCTATATAGAAAATATAAAAACTTTAAATCAGCGCTACTAATTAAGGAGCCTCTGATTAATTCCTGAAGCAGGCTTTACTGCGTTAAATCAATTCTCAAAATGCGAGGCCGTGTAACGGCAGACTAGGTCTAAACTCTGTTTTTTCGAATTGATTTACCTTATAATTCTCAGCTTGATGAATTAATCAGAGGCTCCGTAACTCAAACTAAGCAAATACCGCCCTTATTCCTGGGCAAAAGGTTTTCTGCTCTAAGTTTTTCTGGTGACTCATTGCCGGCTTTCGCAATGAATATAAATACAAGGTGATGCTATTTGGATCTTTGATCGCAAATCCTCGATCCCCCCAGGGATGATCTTCTAAAGGCATCACTACCTGCAAACCACTGCGGACCAAGCGTTCATGCTCTTTATCTACATCATCAACCGCAATATTGTAAACCAAACCTTCGCCATTACTTACTTTTTGCTCAGTTGACTTTGGAGACATAAATTGTAAACAGGTTTTTTCATCGCTGAATTGTAAATTAACATACCAGCCACAATCAAAAGTGACTTCAGCATTAAAATATTTTTGATAAAAATCACGAGTCAATTCTATTTTCTTAGTTGTAAAAGCTGCCGACAATGATTGTGCATACATAATTTTTCCTTTATTAATTTTACGAGACCTTTGTACGAATGCTGCGAAGTCTGATTACTGCGCTACAAGTCTACTCAAAATGCGGGGCCGACTAACGGCAGACCAGATGTAAACTCCGTTTTTTCGAATTGATTTGCCTTGTAATTCTCTGTTTGATGAATTAATCAGAGACTCCCTAGGCAACATTGCTTGCTAGTATTATTTCTTCTTGATCGACTAATGGGCTACCAAAAATTAATAAATTACCATTATTGTCCCGTATTCTAAAATCACGACTGCCGTAATGACGATCAGCAAAATCACCTACATATTCGATATCATAATGATAAGGATTATGATTTTGCAAAGCTTCATAAAAAACATCGACATTTTCAAGCCGAATATAACAAACACTGCTGCCAACATGATTTTCTCGCGCCTCGCCAAACTCAATAACAACTGAGCCGCGGCTGACACAAGCATAAGCAGGGTCTTCCCAAATCACATCGACTGAAAAACCTAAAACCTCTTCATAAAAACGTGCGGCTTCAATAATATTTTTTACTGGCAATACTGGGTTTACGCCTATAAACCTTGCCTGGCCTATTTCTGAATTCTGCTCTGAATCTGGTTTCGAATCTGGTAAATTCATTGAATAATCTAGAACCTGATCTCTATCCGGCCCTATTGTTTTATTAGAACTTGTAGTCCTTGAATTAGCTTGTTGTGAATACTCTGGCTTCATAATAAAAATCCTCATGCGATTTCTGTTAACAGCACTATTGCCAATTACGAATTTGAAAAGTATTTGTTTGTAATTACACTGCTTACGGTACTATCATTAATTTCATTGGCATTAATTACATTGGCACCAATTACATTTGGCGTACAATACCAACCACGACGCCCTCAATGTCCAGCTGATCACGGGTTAAATCAATTACAATAGGATCAAAATCTTTATTCTCTGCTTGCAAATACGCCTTATCGCCTTCGCGATGAAAACGTTTCACCGTCACTTCACCATCTATGCGAGCAACTACTATTTGATTTTCACGCGCTTCATGGGTCTTATGGATGGCGAGTAGATCGCCTTCATAAATTCCAATGTCTTTCATACTTGTGCCGACCACTCTCAACAAGTAATTAGGATTTTGTCTAAAAAGAGTCGCGTCGAGCTGGCAATGGTCCTCAACATTTTGTTCCGCTAAGAGAGGACTACCTGCTGCGACACGACCTATGATGGGTAAACTTATTGTGGGATGTGTGGAAGGTATGTGGCTGCTAGAAAGTTCACCCGTTAATCTGATTCCGCGAGAAATACCCGAAATCAGTTCTATCGCACCCTTACGTTCTAGCGCACGTAAATGGTCACGAATTCCATTTGCTGAGCTCACACCCATGGCTTGTCGAATCTCTTCAATCGTTGGTGGCATACTAAAATCCTCCGCATACTCTTTTATATACTTGAGAATTTCCGTTTGCTTCGATGTCAGTGTTTCCATGTTTGCGCTCAGCTCGTTGATCACTTTTAATTAGAAAAGCTCTGTTTAGTGTGATCTGTTAATTATTACACTGTTTTAAT
>QIKQ01000292.1 GCA_003233075.1 Gammaproteobacteria bacterium | reverse complement strand
CATTCAACCTTGCCCGTCGTTGCGAAGCTGCGAAAGCAGCTGAAGCAATCTCCTAACATAAATCATTGAATTAAGGAGATTGCTTCAGTGTGATCGGTGATCACATCTCGCAACGACCAATTCCTTTGAGATTTTGCTCATTCGTCTGTTTTTTAACACGTTTATGCTTCGTGCTAGTTTCATGTCCCAAATCGGCAATCAATCGATTTAATCATGATGATAGAGTTAAATGAAACATTATCATAAACTGTGGGGCAGCTGTGAGGCATGCTTTGTCTCTACGTTGAGTAAGCCAAATATTTGTTTTCTCGTTAGTTACAAAACAAGATGGATACTCGCAATTACTGGCAGTTTTTGCTAACTTGTAACTAACTAAAATCAATGATTTTCGGCTGGAGAAAGCTAATGTTCAAGCGAATCAGAGGTGATATTCGCTGTGTTTTTGATCGCGATCCGGCGGCTCGCAATATTTTTGAAGTTTTAACGACTTATCCAGGATTGCATGCCATCTTGTGGCATCGACTTAATCATCGATTGTGGAGTTGGAAATTAAAATGGTTAGCGCGCTGGTTATCAACATTTTCACGCTGGTTGACTGGAGTTGAAATACATCCAGCGGCAAAAATAGGCGAGCGTTTTTTTATTGATCACGGCATGGGAGTGGTGATTGGTGAAACAGCAACGATAGGCGATGATTGCACCTTGTATCACGGTGTTACATTAGGTGGCACCAGTTGGAATCCAGGTAAACGTCATCCACAACTTGAAAACAACATTGTCATCGGTGCAGGCGCAAAAGTTCTCGGGCCGATTAATTTGGGCGAGAACTGCCGAATTGGTTCGAATGCGGTTGTATTAAAAGACGTGCCTGCTAACGCGACTGTCGTTGGTGTGCCGGGTCGAATCGTCTCCGAAACCAGTGAAACACATAAGAAAATAGAAGCGATGGCGAAAAAGATGGGATTTGATGCTTACGGTATGCAGAAGGATACTGCTGATCCAGTCGTTACAGCGATTAATGCGATGTTGGAACATATGCAGCAATCCGACAAAAAATTAGAAGGCATTTGCGAGGCCGTCAAAGGTTTAGGCGCTGAGGTGGCTGATTCAAAAGTATCAGACTTAGGGTCATGCGAAATTGTGACGGGTGCAGAAAATTCTGGAGTATCTAACTCTTCCCCAGGTCTTTCTGAAAAAGATTCCTAAGTTATTGATAGTAATCAATATAAATAGTTGACTAATTTACTCAGAATTGTATAATTTGATGCAAATATTAGAGTCACAAGGGCTCTCTATTAGGATTCAGATAAAAAATAGATTCAGGTGAAAAGTTCAGGAATTAAACATGCGATTAACCACAAAAGGCAGATATGCCGTCACAGCGATGTTGGATTTAGCTCTTCATTATGATCAAGGGCCGATCTCATTAGCTGACATATCCGAACGTCAAGGTATCTCGCTGTCCTATTTAGAGCAACTCTTTACCAAACTTCGTCACCAAGGGCTGGTGAAAAGTACGCGAGGTCCAGGCGGAGGTTATTCCTTAAGTCGTGACTTATACGATATCGCGGTTGCAGATATTATTACGGCAGTGGATGAATCAGTGTCGGCGACTCGCTGTAATGGACTAGCGAACTGCCAAGGTGATGAGCGTTGTTTAACGCATGAATTGTGGGCATCCTTAAGTTCTCAAATTTATGACTTTTTGGCGGATATAAGTCTTGGAAAATTAACAGCGCAAAAAGATGTAATAGACGTGGCTCGCCGTCAAGAAGAAAATACCGCGCAACAAACCAAAAAAACAATTCCTGCTGTTACCACCAATATCAATTAGTACGAAACTATTGCCAAATGTTTGTCGCATGAATTGAATTTCACAGCCGGTGTTATTGTCTATTTGCGAAGACATGCTCTATTGTGTATAAAGGTAGCCGGTCATAAAAAAAATATAATTCAATTTTATTTTCTTGAGGCGATCAAATGCTAAGAATTAATTGTTTGTTGCTTTTAGTTATTTGCGGTTTACCATCTTTTGCTAAGTCAATCAAAGTCACTTCTACTAACTATAAAGCCGCCGTCGATGTTTTTCAGCCAAAAGCAAAACGTGACAATAAATCGATAGTGTTTATCACCCTACATGGAAAAGTGGGTGGAAGACGCCATTCAGGCAATCGCACGCTCGCGAGACGGTTAAAAAAGAAAGGATACTGGGTCTATGCGCCAGAAATGCCATGGGCGGGATATACAGCAACTCTCACTGATGCTTTTTTGCATATTGATGAGTTGGTTAAAATTGCTTCCAAATCAGGAAAAAAGGTAGTGATAGTCGGGCACAGTATGGGAGCGACTATCGCCTTTCTGTATGCAGCGGCTCACAAACCAGCCAAAGAAGTTGCTGCAATCATTATGCAGGCTCCCGGGCATGTTTTGCACTCGTCACATTTTATTCAAGAGGCGACAGCAATCGATGTGCAAACAGCTCGAAAAATGAAAAAACAAGGATTGGGCAAGGAGAAAAAACGCTTTCATGATTTGAATCAGGGTAAGCGCTTTAGCGTAACAGTCGGTGCAGAAATCTATTTGTCTTATTTCGATCCTGCAATCTTTCCAAGTATCCATGATGTCGTTAAGAAAATTAACATTCCTGTCATGTGGATAGACGGAAAAAATGATATGATGTCAGTGCGCATGAATTACGAATCCATATTCAATAACATAAAGAAACACAAACGTAATAAATACATCACTGTTCGTGGTGGGCATGTCAGTATGATGTCAGCCACAATTAATCCAATAATTGAATGGGTAGAACAATTGGTAGATGAGTAGCTAAGTAGCTGAGTGTTAGAATCGGGGTAGATACGAAAGTGTGTTGGTTTTGGCAGGCGCTGAATTATTTAATATTTCAGTAGCTCCTTTAGAAGAATAAACTCCATCGTTGCATAAAATGTTGGGGTAAAGTGAATGACGCATTCAATATTGGATAATTAAAGTGTATTTAGATTACAATGCAAGCACACCGATTGATCCTCGAGTTCTTGAGGCAATGTTACCTTATTTAACTCAACACTATGGCAACCCAAGCAGTGTTCATCAATATGGACGCCAATCTCGCGCCGGAATTGAAACTGCTCGTGAACAAGTAGCCGCGCTCGTTGCTGCACACCCCAGCCAGCTTATCTTTACCAGTGGTGGAACTGAAGCAAATAATTTAGCGATCAAAGGTTGTCTGGCATACGAGACGCCAGGAACAATAGTCACCAGCGCGATTGAGCATGCATCGGTTAGGCAAGTTGCGCAGGAAATGACAAAAAGAACTTGGCAGCATCAGGAACTTGGTGTTGATCAGTCGGGTTGTATTGATTTGGTTCAATTAGAGTCGCTCAATGATGATGTTCGTTTTGTCTCTGTGATGATCGCCAATAATGAAACGGGTGTCGTTCAAGATATTCGACCCATTAGTCAATGGACCAGAGACCAAGGTGCCATTATGCATACTGATGCAGTTCAGGCGGCGGGAAAAATCCCGGTTAATTTTAAAGAGTCAGGTGTGCATCTATTAACATTGTCATCGCATAAAATTTACGGCCCAAAAGGAATCGGTGCTCTTATCATTGATAAGGCAATTGAAGTCGAACCTATGTTGTGTGGCGGCGGTCATGAAAAAGGTTTGAGATCCGGCACGGAAAACTTAGCAGCCATTGTCGGTTTTGGAGTCGCGGCAGAGTTGGCCATTAGCGAGTTGGCGGCAAGGACAGAAAAATTAGAAGCATTAAAAATTTATTTAGAAAAACAATTACTGGCAATACCCGGTCTCAGTATTTTTTCAGATCAAGTCACTCGTGTTGCAAACACAGTTTTAATGGCTTACGCCGGCATTGACGGCGAAGCATTATTACTGCAATTAGATAAGAAAGGTTTCGCAGTATCCAGTGGTTCGGCTTGTTCAAGCGGTCACACTGAACCCAGCCATGTGCTTGTCGCCATGCAAGCAGATGAAGCGCTTGCTCGAAGTGCGACCCGGATTAGCTTAGGCAAGGATAATACTGAGTCTGATATAGACGCGTTTGTTTTGGCTTTGAACGCAATTCTTAGTTGCAAATAAATATCGCTAGCTCTCGCGAAAAAAAAGAAAATCGAGTCTATTAATTTATATATTGCCGATATTTTATCCAGATATATGCTAATCTACGTTATTCTCAGCTAATCCGTTTTGTTCTAAGTCACTGTTTTAGGGGGATTTCAATGTAGTACGATATTACAATAGAGAAGCATTGAAAATTTAAGTCGGGGGGATGAAGCCAAATGACTAAACAATTTTTTTCAAATAATTATTTCTTTTTTCTAGTTCTTACTATAGTTCCGGCAAGTCTAGTTGCGCATACTATAGAAATTCGCACAAACACTTCAATAGAAGTGTCACTAAAAAACAAAGGTACAAAGTATATTGTATTAGCGCGAGGGGTCTTATACTTGTCTGGTTTATGCTCGAATACAGTTGTGCAAGTTAAAAAAGGTGGAATATTAAATTATAAATGTGACGATGGAAGAATTATCAATAGTGGTGGAAGAATTACTATGTTAGGTGGATTTGCCAATAGTATTGAAAATTATTGGGGTAGACTAACCATTACTGGTGGAATCATTGATTACATCGATCATCATCATGGCACGCTTCGAATTAGAGGCGGTGCGATTACTCAAATTACGAAACGAAAAGGAAGAATAATTGGCAATAAAGAAATCCTTGCCGATATTAGAATAATTAAAAAAAGAACTCCCGCAAAAACCCTCAGAAAAAATAAAATGTTAATCGAGACGAAATTGGCTAAGACGAAATTGGCTAAGACGAAATTGGCTAAGAAGAAATTGGCCGAGAAGAAATTGGCCGAGAAGCAATTGGCTGAGAAGCAATTGGCTGAGACGAAATTGGCTGAGACGAAATTGGCTGAGAAGCAATTGGCTGAGAAGATATTGGCCGAGAAGCGATTGGCCGAGAAGCGATTGGCTGAGAAGCGATTGGCTGAGAAGATATTGGCCGAGAAGATATTGGCCGAGAAGATATTGGCCGAGAAGAAATTGGCTGAGAAGAAGTTGGCCGAGAAGCAATTGGCTGAGAAGCAATTGGCCGAGAAGAAATTGGCTGAGAAGCAATTGGCCGAGAAGCAATTGGTCGAGAAGAAATTGGCCGAGAAGAAATTGGCTGAAGTGTTAGCTAAGCATAAAAAGTTGAATTCAAAAAAAATATCTAATAAAAAAATTGCGCTTAAGGAGTCAGATTATAAAAAAGTTGTAGTTGATGGCTATAAAAAAATAAGTCGGATTGATTCTCGAAATGAAAAATTCAAATACGTTGTTAAGAATGGAGCAACATTGGCGATATTTTTTAGTGATACTAATGATATTGTTCAACTTGAGCGTGGTGGTAAGTTTGTATTAAGTCGCGGTTCAATTAAAAAATTGATTGTTAAAAATGGTGGCGCTATTGTTAATCGTAGCCAAATTCCATTTATGGAAATAGAAGACGGTAAGGTACATTTATGCGCTAGTACTATAGGCGTACTTGGATATCAAAACGGTGAGATATTTTCAGATCGACATTCTAAAATTGAGAAGAATAAAATCAAAACTCAAAACGGTAAATGGCTGAACAAAATCATTGTGAGACCAATAAAATGTTCAAAAAAAATGAAGTTCAGTGCATCTGCAGGAAATTATTTGGTGAGCACTATTGCCGTATCATCAGTAGGCTTTAAATCACCAATTAGAGATAAAGTAACTCGAATAACAAAACCGATCAATAATAAGACCTCTAAAGTGAAATAGGCGGGTTAGATCGTGTGTAGAAAAGAGTGCAATTTTCAATTCGACTGCTCAAAACTACGTAACGATTAAATAGTTGTGCGGTGTACAGAATCGTGATTCCTTATGCTTTGTTACTTTAAATAATGTCTTTCTAAGCCAGTTTTCCTAACTTTATTCAATTGCTTGTGCTCAAGCAGACAGTTACAATGGGCCCCAAAATTTAGGTTTTAAAACGTGCAAGTAAACGTTTTTTAGTGGTTTTAAGTAATTATTATTTAAAAGTGGAGTTTCTACATGGCAATTGAAAGAACATTTTCTATTATTAAACCAGATGCAGTCGCAAAAAATGTTGTTGGCGAAATAGTTTCTCGGTTTGAAAAAGGCGGTTTAAAAGTGGTTGCATCTAAAATGCTACATTTGGATGAAGCTAAAGCGGGTGGCTTTTATGCGGTTCACAAAGAACGTCCGTTTTATAAGGACCTAGTTGAATTCATGATTTCCGGTCCCGTGATCGTGCAAGTGCTTGAAGGTGAAAATGCCATTAGCAAAAATCGTGAGCTAATGGGTGCAACGAATCCAGCAGAGGCTGCACCAGGCACAATTCGCGCCGATTTTGCAAAAACGGTTGATGAAAATGCAGTGCATGGTTCTGATGCGCCAGAAACGGCAAAAGAAGAAATCGCATTCTTTTTTACTGACAACGAACTTTGTCCTCGTACACGATAAGTAATATCTTTAATTCGACTAAGTGAAATTCAGATGAGCCAATCGAGCGATACATCAATGCCTGCATCAAGCCAGCAATCGAATCAGGCTTCGACAAAAGTTAATTTGTTAAGTCTGGCTCCGCAGGACATGGCAGACTACCTTGTCACCTTGGGTGAGAAGCCGTTTCGTGCGGTTCAACTATTAAAATGGATTTATCATCACGGTGTTCGTGATTTTAACGAAATGCTGAATATCAGTAAAAATTTAAGACAAACACTGACCGAAAATGCAAGCTTGGAATTGCCAGAGCTTATTTCGGAGCATCCCTCCAAAGACGGAACTGTCAAGTGGCTACTCAAGCTTAAATGTGGCAACAGTATTGAAACCGTTTTTATTCCCGAAACAGAAAGAGGTACTCTCTGCATATCAAGTCAAGTTGGTTGTACTCTTAATTGCCGATTTTGCTCGACTGCAACCCAGGGATTTAATCGCAATCTTGCTGTTGAGGAAATTATTGGCCAAATTTTATTTGCCGTTATTCGCTTAGGCATACCGAAGAGCCGTGGCGCAAAAAAGATAACCAATATCGTTCTCATGGGAATGGGCGAACCCTTGATTAATTTCGATAATGTCATGAAAGCGATAGAACTCATGCTAGATGATAATGCCTTTGGTCTGTCTAAGCGTCGAGTCACGTTAAGCACGGCAGGTATGGTGCCCGCAATTTACAAATTATCGGAAACCACCGATGTTAGCTTAGCGGTATCATTGCACGCGCCAAATAATGAATTACGCAGTCGCATTGTGCCTTTAAATAAAAAATATAAAATAGAAGACTTGCTTCCTGCCTGTCGACATTATATAGAATCAAAGCCGCACCGAAAAATTACATGGGAATACGTCATGTTAAAAGGTGTTAATGACTTAGAAGAGCAGGCCCATGAGCTGGCACAGCTCTTGAAAGGAATACCATCGAAGATAAACTTAATTCCTTTTAATCAGTTCCCGGGAACTGAGTACGAATGCTCAAGTACTGCTTCTATGGAGAGATTTCGCTCGATTCTAATTAATGCGGGTTATCCCACCATTATTCGCAAGACTCGGGGAGAAGATATTGACGCTGCATGTGGTCAATTAGTCGGCGAATTTACAGACAGAACACGTCGACAACAACGTCTGTCGGTACCTAAAGTAGCTCCACGATCGGAATCATAAGTTTAGTAATTCACCGAATACTAATGGATCATCGCAATGAAATGCATAAATATGTGGGTCACTGCCGCTATTCTAAGCAGTTTTGTGCTAGGATGTCAGCAAAACACGAACACTAAAAATAGTGGGGCTACAAAAATAAGAGCAAATAGTCCTTCAAGCTTAAATGCCCAGCTGTGTAGAGCCTATATTAGCAAAAAGAAATATGCTCGAGCTATGGGCAAATGTAACAAGTCGTTAAGTCAGAATGCTAGAAATTCAGACGCACATAAGTGGATTGCGATCTTGCATCAAACGCTTGGGGACGATAAACTCGCAGGTAAGCACTTTAACATAGCAGTTAGTCTTGCACCACGGGACTCACTTTTGCAGAATAATTATGGAGTGTTTTTGCTGAGGAAGCAGCAATACAGACTAGCGGAACAGGCTTTTCTAAAAGCCGCTAAGAATCCATTGTATGGCGCGCGCGAGTTAGCCTATACAAATGCAGGCATTAGTTTATTAGGCGCGCGGGACAAGGAAAAAGCAGAATTCTATTTTCGTCAAGCAATTAGTATCAATTCGCGGTTTCCACCGCCATTGTATAACTTGGCAAAAATCTATTTAGACAAAAAGCGCTATTCTGTGGCTAATGTATTTATTGAACGTTGGTCGGAAAATAGTAAATGGACATCATCCAGCTTGTGGATTGCGATACAAGTCGCAACTAAGCTTAAGGATAATGGTAGAGCAGCGAGTTTGGGCTTATTATTAAAAAATGAGTTTCCAACTTCGAAAGAAGCAATGCTCTATTTAAGTGTGGGATCCAGCTAAATAGTCGAAACATATTATGAAAGACTTTGTCATAAAAGGACCATTGCCCGGAGAAGTGCTGCGAGAAGCAAGGCGCTCACGTGGCTTATCGCTCCAATATATAGCACGTGAATTGCGTTTAAGTGTATCCGTCGTAGATGCGCTGGAAAACGATGACTATCAGCAACTGCCTGCCACTATCTTTGTTCAAGGCTACATCAGAAATTATGCTTTATTATTAGGAATTGATGCAGAGGCACTACTAGGTCAATTCAATCATATGTTGACTGAGCAAGTCGAAACAAAATTAGATGCTTCAAATTGTGCTTCTAGCAAAGCCAGCAGTCAAGAATCAGTCATTCCGGCAAAATCTCTAAGTTACGTTGCGGTGGTTGCTTTGGTAGCGATTGCTTTATTTATTATGTATCAAGGTGAGTCAATAGATTCTGATCAAGATAAAATAGCCAGTAAAACTAATACAAGCAAATCGAAAAGTAAAAGATCAAACGGCAAAATTGACAGTAAGAATTTCTCGGTAATCAGTAGTTTCGATAATAAAAAAGGCAAACAGGAAATTTATCCAAATATAAGCAAGAAACCGCAGTATGATACTTTATCAATAAAATTTAATAAAGACTCTTATGTAAGAGTGATTGATGCTAATAATCGACAGCTTTTATCGCATGTCGGGCGACGTGGATTTCGTGACAAAGTGAAAGGCACGGCTCCGTTTCAAATAAAAATAGAAAAGCCAGAAAACGTCGAAGTGTTACTCAATGGCAAATTCTATAATCATATGGGTTCTGTTAAGAATATTAAGGGCAAGCAGGCTTTTATTATTCATCATCAGGTAGAGAAAAATCAGATTGAGAAAATCAGTAAGCCAAAAAGCAGCAAAAGCCTGAGAAACTAAGTCCTATTTTAAGCGATTTACTGGCGTAAAGTGTGCTAAGCGTGCTAGAGATCAGATATTTTCCAGTCCATTAAATCGTTAATCCTCCAGATAAACTAAGCTCAAGGCTCGCCAATGCCATTAACTTAAGCTTTGTTATGAAATATTTGTAGCCCGCACGAAGCGTTCGAAGAACGCGTACTGCGGGAAAGAGATGAGATCTCCCGCATTTCGCCGCCTACGGCGACTACTAACGGGCTACAAAAAAATGAGGAGTCCTTAAGTTAATGGCATTGCAAGGCACACCGCAGTGTTTATGCCCAATATGAGCTCTAAAGCCACTATGATTCCTCCTTAGTCCTCAGTACAATAACCAGCAAATAAACTGCATATTTCGCAAAGACTGATCGTCTAATAAACTAGCTAGGAAACTAAATTGTCAAAGTCAATCCCACGCGTCAAAGGTATGGACGCCGTTCTGCCAGAGCGTACGCCTATTTGGCAACATTTAGAGAGAACAATGCAGGCACTGTTTAGCTCCTACGGCTATGACGAGATTCGTCTTCCTATAGTGGAGCGTACTGAGTTATTTAAGCGCTCCATTGGTGAAGTTACCGATATTGTTGAAAAAGAAATGTATACCTTTGATGATCGTAGTGAGGGCAGTCTTTCCTTGCGACCAGAGGGTACAGCAGGTTGTGTCAGAGCAGTTATTGACAAAGGTCTTATTCATAATCAGCAACAAAGGCTTTGGTATGCCGGCCCCATGTTTAGATACGAGAAACCACAAGAAGGCCGATATCGGCAATTTAACCAAATTGGTGTTGAGTCTTTCGGTTTTGCTGATTCTGATATTGAGTTTGAACATTTGTTAATGATCAATAAGCTTTGGGGTAATCTAGGTTTGAACGATGTTAAATTGGAAATTAATTCATTAGGGACATTGGACGAACGCAAGGTTTATAAAACATTGTTAGTAAAATACTATGAAGACAATAAAAGCCAATTGGATGACGACAGTATACGCCGTTTGACGACTAATCCTATGCGCATACTGGACAGCAAGAATCCCGACCTGTTGTCTCTCAATGAAAAGGCACCTAAATTAATCGATTCTTTGGGCGAAGAATCGAAAGCAAAATTTGATAGCTTGATTAATTTAGTGAGCCAAGCAAAAATTAATTATGAAGTTAACCCTCGTTTAGTACGTGGTTTAGATTATTACAGTCAAACTGTTTACGAGTGGACAACGTTAAGCTTAGGTGCACAGGGCACGATTTGCGCGGGTGGTCGATACGATAGCCTAATAGAGCAGCTGGGCGGACGAAAAAATAGCGCAATGGGTTTTGCGATAGGGGCTGACCGAGTAATATTGTTACTCGAAAAACTAAATTTAGTCGCTGAGCGAGCGGGACCTGCGGTTTACGTTGTTGCTGTTGGAAATGAGTCAGACGCGACTGGATTTAATCTGGCTGAACAACTTCGTCAGGAGTTTCCACGGAAAACGATTAAAATGAATTGTGGTGGGGGCAGTTTTAAGAGTCAAATGAAGCGAGCAGATCGAAGCGGTGCCTTGATTGCGTTAATATTGGGTGAAGATGAAGTAAAAAACCAAGAAGTAACCCTAAAATACTTGCGCGAAGAGGGTAAACAGATCAAAATTAAGCAAGTCGACTTGTGCGACAAAATTCGTGAAGAGTTAGGCGAGTAAAACTTATATAATACTCGTAGTAGATATTGAGCAGCTGTTAAAGCATAAAGATTATTAATTTACCAATAGGGTGAATTTTGGATAAAAGTGAGGTAAGCCGGTGGACCCGTATTTAACTGATGAAGAACGTTGGCAACAAGTTAAGGACTGGTGGAAGAGTAATGGCACCATGTTATTAGTTGGTGTATCAATTGGATTACTGGTGGTATTTGGATGGCGCAATTATCAAGATGGTAGCTCCACTAAAGCCATAGCCGCATCGACTAGTTTTGAAGTTCTAAAAAGGCAAATGATTTTGCGCTCGCCGCAATTTGCGATGCAAAAGAAAGGCATTGACCAAGATAAATTGAAAGAAGTAGCAGTGACTAGCTCTAAGAAGATCATTGCACAATATCCATCGACTCCCTATGCTACCGACGCCCAACTTCTGTTGGCTAAAATTAATGTAGAAAGCGACGATTTAGTGGCTGCACAAAACAATTTAGAAAACGCATTAAAAAGTCTTGATAAAACCAATCTAAAGTTTTACATCGTTAAAATGAGGCTAGCCAGAGTATTACGCGATAAGGGCTCGCATAAAGAAGCCCTGGCGCATTTAAAAGTTAATCCACCTATTGCTTTTAAAAAATATTTTGAATATATCAAGGGCACAATTCGCGAAGGTAAAAAGGAATGTGTGTTTGCTGTGAATAATTATAAAAATGCACTTAAAATTATTAACGAAGAGCATGAAAAGGCAAAAAAGAAACCGGTTCAATCGGAATTTAAACAATTAGTCGAGCATCGACTTGAAAACGTCAGAAACTGTTAAATGAAAAATATAATTAAATTAGCTTTTACTTCTTGTCTTACTTTAAGTTTAATGACTGCCTGCGGCGGTGGTAAATTTTTTAAAGGAAAAGATAACGCAGAAAAGCCTAAAAAGCTCATCAAGTACAAGCGCGAAATTGAAATTAAGCGCCTATGGGAAAAAGATACTGGCTCGGGTGTTGGCAAGCTAACATTAAGGCTTAAAGCATCAATTGATTCCGATCGAGTTTACAGCGCTGATTACCGCGGTCGAGTTTCAGCCTATAAGCTGAAAGATGGCGATAAAATTTGGTCCATCGATACTAAAAAACCCATTTCAAGTGGTACTTCGGTTGGTTTTGGTAAAGTTTTTGTCGGTACTTCGCAAGGAGAAGTTCTCGCGATAAATGCGATTAACGGTAAAATTATTTGGAAATCTCGTGTGAGTAGTGAAGTATTATCGGCACCAGGTGTGGGTCGTTCGATTGTAGTCATTCGATCAATCGATGGTGTCATTACCGGACTTAGTAGTAATACAGGACAAAAAATTTGGCAGTATAAGCGTAGAGCGCCACGTTTAACAATTCGCGGCAGTAGTGCTCCAATTGTAAGTGGCTCAACCGTTTATGCGGGTTTTGACAATGGCAAAGTGGTTGGCTTAAACGTTAATACGGGCCGGTTACTTTGGCAAAGATCAATTTCAGCGATTCGAGGCAGAACGGAAATTGAGCGCCTCGCGGACATAGATACTGATCCAATTATTAGAGACGGTGTTTTATATGTTGCCGGATATCAGGGTAAGCTGGCTGCAATCAGCATTAAGGACGTGCAGCTATTATGGACCCGAAAAATGTCCTCGATTAAATCACTCGCAGTAGATTATAAAAATGTCTATGTTACTGATGAGCATAGTCAAGTATGGGCTTATGATAAAAGTACGGGTGTATCAGTCTGGAAGCAATCTTCAATGCGGGCACGAAAAATGACAGGACCAGCGGTACTAGGTGAGTATATAGTCGTTGGTGATTATCAAGGTTATTTACATTGGTTGAGCCGAGATGATGGCCGTGTTGTTGCTCGCTATAAAGCGGATGGTCGTGGTTACATCGAAGCGCCAACAGTCATTAACAATATGCTAATTACTTTAGGTAAGGGCGGCGAACTAACTGCATTGTCGATTCGCAAGAAAAAGAATTCTAAAGAAGTTAATAGTGTTGAAGAATTCTGATAATCCATTTCAAAGCTTCAAAGTCTTTTCGTTTGTTATTTTTTATATAAACTAAGCATCTTTAAAGACTTTAAAAATCACACGACCGAATTGATGATGATTTAATAATATACAATGGCAAAAGCAATCGTCAATCAAGCGACCCTACCCGTTATTGCCCTAGTCGGCAGACCAAATGTTGGTAAATCTACCCTTTTTAATCGCTTAACCAAAACGCGAGATGCGCTTGTAGCTGATTTTCCTGGTTTAACTCGAGATCGTCAATTCGGTAAGGGTCAGCTTGGTGGTACAGGATATCTCGTCGTTGATACAGGCGGACTTAGTTTTCAGTCAGAAGGTGTCGAATCCTTGATGATAGAACAAACCCAGAGAGCTATTGAAGAGTCAGATTATATCTTATTAATGGTTGATGCTAAGCAGGGCATTAACGCGGATGACGAAGCAATCGTTTCACAGCTAAGACGTTATGGAAAACCTATGACTTTGGTTGTTAATAAGATAGATGGTAGAGATCCGGATATTGTATGTTCTGAATTTCATCAATTAGGAGCAGGTGATCCTGTTGCTATTTCCGCAAGCCAGGGTCGTAATGTACGTCTTTTGATCGAATCGACACTTGAAAAAGTGCTGGGTCCTACTGAAGAGAGTGAATTAGAAGCTGACGATGAGAGCGATGATTGTATTCGCATCGCCGTAGTCGGCAGGCCCAATGTCGGAAAATCAACATTGGTTAATCGAATTATTGGTGAAAATAGAGTAGTCACTTTTGATCAGCCTGGTACTACGCGTGATAGCATCGAAGTGCCTTTTGAAGTAGATGATAAAAAATATATTTTGATTGATACCGCTGGAATGCGCCGGCGATCTAAAGTTAATGAGGTGGTTGAAAAATTTAGTGCAATCAAATCAATTCAGGCAATTGAAAAGTCAGATGTTGTTATTTTGGTGATGGATGCGCGGGAAGACGTGGTTGACCAAGATATCAGTTTATTGGCCTATGTACTTGAAGCCGGCCGATCGGTCATTATTGCCATCAATAAATGGGATGGATTAACGGGCGACCAGAAGCATAGTGTTAAAGTGACCATGGATAGGAAACTTGAATTCATAAGCTACGCAGAACAACGATTTATATCGGCTCTACATGGCACGGGCGTTGGTAACCTTATTGATTTAGTCGATTCAGCTTATAAATCAGCAACCATGGACTTTAAAACTGCGCATTTAACTGAATTGCTCGAATTGGCGCAACAAGCGCACACTCCACCACTTTGCCGTGGACGTCGAATCAAACTTCGTTATGCGCATCAAGGTGGAAAAAAACCCCCTCTGATTATTATTCACGGTAATCAAACTAAAAGTATTCCCCAGGTCTATCATCGCTATTTACTCAATTATTTTCGTAAACGATTGAAGCTAGTTGGTACGCCAATCAGAATTGAATACAAGTCTGCTAAAAATCCTTATGAAAATAAGCGAAATGTTTTAAGCCCAAGACAAGTAAAACAACGCAAACGTTTAATGAAATTCGTTAAAGGTAGAAAGAAGTAATAAACTCTAAGCCTATGATCATTTATGGCTACTAGTTCACGAAGTTTTTTTTCAAATATCCGATATAGTATTAAAGTACAGCAACTAAATTCTAAATTTTCATATTAGCTTAGTATAAGAGTGGATTATGATTGCTCAATATGTGATGTAGAGCCAAGTTAGAATTCGAATTAACTACTACGCTTTTAGGGTAAGTCATAAGTGCAAGTTAAGGTGTAAGTTAAATAGTTGTTGATATTATTTTAAGAAAAGGTAAGAATGAATAAGTCTTTGAGGAGAGGCTATAAAGATATATAGAGATAAAATAAATCATTGATGTTACGCAAGCATAAAATGCATCGCTAATAATGGTTATTTTATAAGGGGAATTGGGGAAGGGTAGCTATTCATTTAGCTATAGTTTGAAAGCAACCAGATTGCGGTTGTTGAGGTGCTACGATCACATACAAGTTCTATATTTGCTGATGAGTAAAGTCACTAAATCAAAAATCAAAAGTACCAATAATTTTTGATTAAGAGTCACCTGTCAAATCCCAGTAAGACGCTCGTGAATCTAAAACATTTGAAATTAGAATGTTTTGATTTTGTAAGAAGGGTTATGCAGATTTTTCTGCTTGGGTTAATTTGAATAAGGCAGGTGTCAAGCTAAATGAAATACGTTAAGCATTTCGAGCAACAAAGTATCAGTTTCCAAAATGTAAATAAAGTGTGGGGCGGGGTTATACTTCAGTCTGCATTCTTTATTTGTCTTTTTTCTTTTCTCAGTCATATCCAATATTTCGCACAAACTTTTCCTGAGTACGGTGTGATTACTTTTCATCTGGGATTAATATCACTGATTCCGTCACTAATATTACTTGGTTTTTACCATACCTTAAGACTAAAAATTCGCTCTAAAAATAAAAAAATCACTTCTTCGTTTATATTGATTGGTAGCGACGCTACACGACTTAAATTGTATATGATGGCCGGCATCGTTCTTGCTGACATTACAATGTTAATAGGAGTTGCGCACTTGCTTTTAACTGCCAACTTATTAGAGTCAGCTTATTTTTGGATCACATCAGTGTTTCTGTGTATTAACTACAAACCTTGTGTTCGTTATATCAACTGTACCGTTAATACAAAAAATAATTAAAAATCTGGCGTAACAAAGTCGCGCTAATTTACATTAAAAAATTATTTGAAACGGTTAATTCCATATTATAGTTGTATATCTGCATTCTTGATAAAGCGGACAAAACGAACCCGAGCATAGCGGTCGCTCTCGGTCGTCCTGCCCTACGCGACATAAGCCCTTCGTGGGAAAAAGTGGTGAAGTAACCTCCAAAATTCAATTGTATATCTGTAGCCCGGTTCTTTAGAGCCGGGGTAGATTCAAATTCAATTATGAAACATGCGCGGTGATCTCCCGGTTTCCCGTCGTTGCGAAATTAGGTACCGCGTCTAGCATTGTAAGAACTTTTTACATTTATATTGTTGTCATAAAAATCTAGCTTTAGAGTGAAGTTTATACTAGCATGCTACTATGAAGTTGGCATAGGAGTTTTAGAATTTGGGTCAAAAGAAAAGATATCGTAAATATTAAATGTAAAGCGAGTGAAGCTAAACAAAGGCTAAGTAGTATCATCTAATAGTTATAGAGGCTAAATTAATTAGTGCAAGATAATAATGATGAGCTTAAATGGTAAGCCCGAAGAATGTTCCCTTCAAAACTATATAGGCTTCGGCTTATCTAAAAAGCTAATGCTATTAGTTATCGCTAGTATTTTTTGTACACAAGCTAACGCAATAATATGCCGTTGGTTGTATGGAAGAATCTTGTTTTCAGTTGGTGTTTTTAAGTGTGAGGATATTTTATACGATATTAAGCCAAAACCTAGAGATACAGTACTTTCGGGGAAAGAGAGTTCGTTAAGAAAGAATCCAAGCATGG
>QIKQ01000148.1 GCA_003233075.1 Gammaproteobacteria bacterium | reverse complement strand
AATCATCAATCAAATGATTTAATCGTTAGAATTAGAGTTAAATAAAATATTTTTACAAACTGTGGGACAGCAGTGAGGCATGCCTTGTCTCAATAGATTATAGGTCAGGATTAAAATCCCAATTTTTTCTATATTATAGAATTTAAATTCATCCCGCACTCGGCAACGGTTCCTGCATCCGTACTCCTAAAGTGGTGAGTACGTACATCTTTATAAATAGCATTGTTCCTTTACTCTAGACTAGTTACAATAGTCGCTAATAATAATTAGGAATGTAGGACTTAAATGCGCATCCAAGCACTAACATCTCACCTGATTGATCAGATTGCAGCGGGTGAAGTAATAGAAAGGCCGGCCTCAGTCATTAAAGAGCTAGTTGAAAATAGTATTGATGCGGGCGCGAATGAAATTCACATCGATATAGAGCAAGGCGGTAAAGCGTTAATTCGAGTTCGTGATAACGGCATAGGCATAGCCAAAGAAGAACTTAAGCTTGCTTTGACTCGTCATGCAACTAGCAAGATCTCTTCTATGCAAGATCTGGAGCAGGTCGTTAGTTTAGGTTTTCGAGGCGAGGCATTGCCTAGCATCGCGTCTATTTCGAAATTTAGTTTGTCATCGAAAGAGCAAGAACAAGAATATGCCTGGAAAATTACTGCTCAAGGTGAAGGCCGAGAAGAAATAGTGCCAGATTCTTTGACCGAGGGTACTTTAATTGAAGTAAGAGATTTATTTTTTAATATTCCTGCTCGGAAAAAGTTTTTGAAAACCGATCGAACCGAAACCACTTACCTAGATAAAATACTTCGCAGGTTAGCATTGTCGCGTTTCGATATTAGTTTTTATATTAGTCACAATCAAAAAAATTCACATCGATGGTTGGCATCGAATAATATTGATAACGACGCGATTCGCTTACGGCAAATTATGGGCGAATCATTTTTTGACGCGGCTTTGGCTTTTGAGAATAGCTCGGAGTATATATCACTCAGTGGTTGGCTGGCGATGCCCAGTTTTTCACGCTCTCAAACAGATATGCAATATTTATTCGTTAATGGCCGGCCGATAAAAGATCGCTTGTTGGCGCATGCTGCTCGTCAGGCTTATCAAGACGTTTTGTATCACGGTAGATTTCCCGCCTACATAATATATTTAACAATTGACCCATTGTTAATTGATGTTAACGCTCATCCTACAAAACAAGAAATTAGATTTCAAGAATCCCGTAGTATACATGATTTTGTATATCGGACCATCAAGCAAGCCTTAGCTGAAGTTGGGCCGCAAGAATTAGTAAATCAAAATTCTAATAATAATTCTACTCCGGCAGAGTACTATAAGTTGATAAATAAAAAGGGTGATTCTGTTTCGAATACTGCGTTTTTACAGAAAGCATTATTGCCCTTGCAAACCAGAGAATCTGAGTCAGATAACCATGCGCTTTACTCCAGTTTATACGAATCTTTTCCTGATCATAGCGATCGAGCAGAGGTCCATGATCATCAAGCGATAATTCCACCTTTAGGTTTTGCTCTAGCGCAATTGCATGGAATCTACATATTGGCAGAAAATGAAAACGGCCTTATAATTGTTGATATGCACGCAGCACATGAGCGCATTAATTACGAGAAATTAAAGCAGGCTGTAGAGGAGGACGGTATTCCGGTACAAGATTTACTCGTGCCTGAGAAAATTAGTGTTAGCCAGCAAGAAGCAGATGCAGTTGAATTCAATCAAGAAGTGTTTGCCCATATTGGTCTTAGCATTGATCGCATTGGACCCGAATCAATTATAGTTCGCAAGGTGCCTGCACTCTTTAAGCATGTTAAATTGGTTGTTTTGATTAAAGATTTGTTAGCGGAAATAATTAATCAAGGCGAATCTCGGTTTTTGGAACAAACTGCCAATGAAATACTATCAACGATGGCTTGCCATATGAGTGTTCGTGCAAATCGTCAATTAACAATAGAAGAAATGAATGCACTTTTGAGGAATATGGAAATTACGGAACGCAGCGGTCAGTGTAATCACGGACGACCGACTTGGCGTCAATTTACAATTGACGATCTAGATCGTTTATTTATGCGAGGCCGCTAAAAGTTTAGGAGTCTCTGATTAATTTGGAGCTTGCCTAAAGATTTATGTTTTTAAGACAGGCGCAATATAATGGCTAAAAAGCGAATTACAATAACACTGGATATGGAATATTAAGATTGAAACCTAATAAAGTCATTTTGTTAATGGGGCCAACAGCAGCAGGCAAAACGGCCAGCGCAATTCAACTAGTCGAACGTTTTCCTCTGGAAATAATTAGTGTGGATTCCGCTCTTATCTATAAAGAGATGGATATTGGCACTGCAAAACCTGATACAAAAACTTTAGCTAAAGCGCCGCATCGATTAATCAGTTTTTTAGATCCTAAAGAATCCTACTCGGTAGCCGTATTTTGTGAGCAAGCAAAACAGGCTATTGCTGAAATTCATGATAAGGGCAAAATACCTCTGCTGGTTGGTGGCACAATGATGTACTATCGCGCCTTGCAAAATGGTCTCGCTGAACTGCCAGAAGCGGATGCTGAGATAAGGACGAAAATAGAGGCTGAAGCAAAGGACCTGGGGTGGCAAGCAATTCATGATCAGCTTAAAATTGTAGACGCCGCGAGTGCAGCACGTATCCATCCGAATGATCCGCAGCGCATTCAAAGAGCACTGGAAGTGTTTTTAATTTCGGGCGTTCCTTTGAGTCAGTTACTAAAGATTTCACAGTCGAAAGCATTTAAATATGACAGTTTAAAATTAGTCATTGGACCAGAGCAAAGAAGGCAATTAGATGCATCAATAGCTTTGCGTTTTCAAGCAATGTTAGATGCAGGTTTTCTTGAAGAAGTTGAAACCTTGCAGCGACGCGGTGATTTAAACTTAGAGCTTGCATCAATGCGTTGCGTTGGCTATCGGCAAGCTTGGAAGTATTTGCTTGGAGAGCTAAGCAAAAAAGAAATGATTGAGCAAACAATTAAGGCGACAGAGCAGCTAGCGAAACGGCAATATACCTGGTTGAAGTCTGAAGCAGAGCGCCATTGGTATGATTCAGATCAAACTAGAGTAAGTAGTTTAAGTGGAGAATGTAGTTTGCAGTTAAGAAGCAATAATTTGTTTGATTTAGTAGAGAAGTACTGCGAAATCGATTCGAGCTAGTCCGCTTATTTCATATGGGCACCTCTAAAAATTAGGATATTTGTGCGCTGGCAAGGCGGAGAACTTTTTAAAAGCGCAGTTTACACGCAGTCTATCGCTGCGCCGCATTTTAAAAAGTTCGACAACGCCGCCAGCGTGCAAATAAACACAATTAGAGGTGCCCATATGGGTCTCAAGAGAAATCTGTGGATTAGTGCAAGCGTCATTTTCTTAGAGCTAAGCATAAGAAAACGCGAGATAGTTAAAATGTAAGGCCAGGCCGGCACAGCATATGGTCTAAAAGAAAACCAGCATAAGTGTGCATTAAGATTTCTGAAGTTTTTGGGTATTCTATTACATCTTTGCCGATTGGAGCTATGCTTGTGTAGTAATGTTAGTGGATGCAGACAGGTTCGAAGGTGTGATTTATTTAAGCCTAATGCAAGGAATCGATTTGTTGCTTTATTGTTCACGGCCAATTAGGCGTGATCAGTCAGTCAATGTTTCAGAAGTTTAGGATAGTTAATAACCAAGCACTACTTTTTAAGGCCACCTCTAATTGTGTCTATTTGTTACGCTGGCGGCGTTGTCGAACTTTTTAAAATGCGGGGTCGCGCAGCGATAGACTGCGTGTAAACCGCGTTTTTAAAAGTTTTCCGCTTTACCAGCGCATAAATATCCCAATTTTTAGAGGTGCCCTTAAGGCAACTTTTTTTAGATAATTTTTCGACACTTTACAAACTATGTAAAACTAATGTAAATCGGTTGCATACCGTCTCAATTAGTGTAACTTATTGAGTGAATTTAATATTATTAGTGTGTGAGTAGATAATGCAGCACGTTAAAGTATTACACAGTAGTTTAAAGTATTCTTTATAAAGCGCTGTCCCGCGTATTTTCAAAAGACATTTTGTTATACAGGGTTGAGTCAGGTTATTAATTTTTGCCTGATTATTTACTAAATATTCATTTTGATTTGAAATTAGCAAATTCGACCTCATTGTAACCAGTAGATTATTGATATTTTTATTTTTTTATAACTACAACAAAGGAGAAATCCAATGGCAAAAGGGCAATCATTACAAGAACCCTTCTTAAACGCTCTAAGGAAAGAGAGAGTACCAGTTTCCATTTACTTGGTTAATGGTATTAAGCTTCAAGGCCAGATCGAATCGTTTGATCAGTTTGTTATTCTGCTAAAGAATAGTGTGAGTCAAATGGTTTATAAGCATGCCATCTCAACAGTGGTGCCAGCGCGTAATGTACGATATTCAAGTGAAGGTGAAGAAGGTGGCAGTACTACGCCGCCCTCATCTCAACAAGATGCTGGAAATCACTAAAGATTTGAAGTTTTATAGTATCGGAGCTCTCGCGTGTTAGAACGACCCGCAAAAGGTGGCGAACGCGCCATTCTCGTCCATTTAGATATTGGTTCAGAAGGTGAGCGAGAGCATTTATCTGAGTTCAAAGAATTAGCTCGTTCTGCTAATGCAAAAACACTCACTGTTGTCACGGGTTCTCGGTCTGCGCCTGATATCAAATATTTTGTCGGTCGCGGCAAGGTCGATGAGATTTCTAATCTGGTCGAACAACATGAAGCTGAAATCGTCTTATTTAATCACTCCTTGTCTCCGTCTCAGGAGAGAAATTTAGAATCAATTTTAGAATGTCGTGTGATCGATCGTACTGGCTTGATCCTCGATATCTTTGCTCAACGTGCACGTAGTTCTGATGGTAAATTGCAAGTTGAACTAGCTCAGTTAAAACATTTATCAACTCGTTTAATTCGTGGCTGGACTCACTTGGAAAGACAAAAGGGTGGTATTGGCTTGCGTGGTCCAGGTGAGACTCAACTCGAAACCGATCGGCGCTTAATTTTAAATCGAATTAAACAACTCAATAAAAGATTAGATAAAGTTCGAAGTCATCGCGATCTAGCTAAACGCGCTCGACAAAGAGCCGAAGTGCCCACAGCAACTATTGTTGGATATACCAATGCCGGCAAATCAACCTTGTTTAATCAACTTACTGGCGCCAATGTTCTCCAAGCGGATCAATTATTCGCAACCTTAGATCCCACCATGCGTAAATTGGCAGCGGAAGGGGAACGGGTACATGATATTGTGCTCAGCGATACGGTTGGATTTATACGTCATCTACCACATGATTTAGTCGAAGCATTCCGTTCTACGTTAGATGAAACACGCGACGCTGATTTGTTATTGCATGTAATCGACGCGAGTGACCCGGAAAGAGATGCCTATATTGAACAAGTGAATACAGTATTGGCAGAGATTGATGCGGATGAAGTCCATCAAATTAAAGTATTTAACAAGATTGATTTAAGTGATGCCACTCCCCATATTGATTATGACGATCAGGGCAAGCCAATTGCTGTTTGGGTTTCAGCGATGGACGGAGAAGGGTTGGATTTGCTAAAAGAGACTATTTTGGCTTATTTTGAAGGTCAAATTAAGCGTGTTTTTGTAAATATTCCCGTTCAGGCGGGTAATACTTATGCTAAATTTCGTAAGCTAAAGGTCGTATGTGATGAATCTGTCACCACTTATGGCGATTGGGTGTTATTGGTGGAAATTAGCGCAAGTCATTTGCAAGCCCTAGACCTCGATAAACGCTATAATTTTGAAATTATGGGTGACGCACCTCTTGCGAATGAGGTCGATGCCTCTTAAAATAGCGCAAGAAATTATGACGGATATGTTCACAAAGTGAATCCGACGAATTTTAAAAACAATACATTGCAAATTGCTTTTAAGAGAAATTAAGACAAATTTGAAAATTAACTTGAAATAAACAAGTTTGGAGAATTAAATGGCTTGGAATGAACCCGGTAATGAGGGTAATGGTAAAGACGAAGATCCTTGGGGCAAGAAGAAAAAAGAAGGTCCGCCCGATCTTGATGAGGTCTTAAAAAACATGTCGAATAAAATTAAAGGTTTTTTCGGCGGTGGTGGCAAAGGCGGCGGCGGTAGTAATGGCTCCAGCAAAGGCGGTGGTGTTTCAGGCTTTAGTTTTGTTTGGATTCTAGTGATAGGATTAATTGTCTGGGCAGCGACTGGTTTTTATATTGTTCAACCTGCCGAAGAAGCAGTCGTGCTTCGTTTTGGCGTTCCTGTTGATACAAAGCAACCTGGACCGCATTGGCACTTGCCTACACCCATTGAAAAAATCGAGAAAGTTGATACTGGCGCAGAACGAGGCGAGCCGTTTGAGTCTTTAATGATGACGGCAGACCGGTATATGGTTCACATTAGACTGACAGTCAACTATAAAATCAGCGACCCAGAAACTTTCTTATTTAATGTGCGTAAACCTGTCGCGACTTTATCGCAGGCAGTCGATAGTGCGCTGCGCGAAGTGATTGGTTCCTACTCTTTTGAATCTATTTTGACCGGAAACAAAGCTCGACGTGATGTGGTTGATAAAACAAGAAAGCTGTTGCAAAAAACGCTTAATGGCTATAAGTCTGGTATTCGAATTACAAAAGTTAACTTGATTGACCTATTGCCACCACCGGAAGTAAAGCCGGCGTACGATGAAGCCAATAGTGCAAAGAATATTGCCGGTGCGTTTATTGAGCAAGCGCTTAAATATAAGGCAAAAATTGTCAACGAAGCCAAGGGTGAGGCTGCAGCCTTGTTAGAAGCAGCCAAAGCCTACAAAGTGGCGGTCGAAGAAAAAGCGAAGGGTGAGACTCGGGCCTTTACTAAAGTATTGGTTGAATATGAGAAAGCACCTGCCATAACAAGAAAGCGTCTGTATATAGAGACTATGCAAGAAGTCCTCTCTAAAGTACGTAAGGTTATGGTTAAACTTAAGCAAGGCAATAATATGCTGTTGCTACCATTAGATAGGTATCTGGGTCGAGGCAAAACGACTGAGACTAAATAGACTAAAGAAATTAAGGATACGAACATGTTTAAAGTATTAATACCCGCAATACTCGTAGTCGGTGGTGTGATAACTTACCTATCCGCTTTTATTGTTGATACTCGCAACCAGGCAATTCAAGTCTGCTTAGGTGAAATAAGTCGTTCAATAAATGCTGCGCCATTGAATGACAAAGAATTAGCCGCTCGAAAAGAAGTTCTAGCGAAAAAAGGCGAAGTGAAAAAAGTTTCGACTTCGATTGAAATACCAAATGCAGGTAAACCTGGATTGTATTTCATGTACCCCTTTATATGTCAAGCGTTGAAAATGGAAAAGCTAACGATGACTTTAGAGGGTAAAGCGGAACAAATTTCTGCCGGTGCGGAAAAAGACTATGTCGACATCAGTTATTTTGCGATGTGGCGCATTGTTGATCCAGTTCAATATTATTTGAGCTATCGTGGTAATGATGGCAGGGCAATTAGTCAAATCCAAAATTATATTAAGGATGCGTTTCAAGAAGCCTTGCAAGTACGTTCCGTCACAGATGTAGTAAGTACTTCTCGTGTTAGTATTATGAAAGAAGTGAAAGATTCAGTCATTTTTAAAGTGAATCAAAATAAATTAGGCCTGACCATTATGGATGTTCGAATTAACCAAGTGGAACTAAAGGCGGAAATTCAAAAAGCTATTTTCGAGCAAATGAAACGCGAACGTGAAAAAATTGCGGTGACTACTATTTCTAACGGCAAGAAAAAAGCGCGAAAAATTAAAGCAGAGGGTGATAGAGAGCAACGTACCATTGTCGCGTCCGCAGATCGAAAATCGAAAGAACTTCGTGGTGCCGGAGATGCAACTGCGACTCGTATCTACGCCTTAGCCTTTGGTCGCAACAAAGCTTTCTATGAATTTTATAAAAGCTTAGAAGCGTATAAGATTTCATTCAATGACGGTGATACGATGGTGCTTGAACCGAGTTCAGAATTTTTTAAATACTTTAATTCGAGCAACATAAGCCCGTAGTCAGTCGTACTATTCGTTGAAAATCCGGGCCTAGGGGTCAAGTCTACTTTTCAGTGATCTTTTTACATTTTTGAACGCGTAGTTTTGTAAAATAGATCACTGAAAAGTAGACTTGACCCCTTTGTTGTTAGAGGAAAGTATTTATGCCAGACATTATTTGGATCGCCATAGGCCTTTGGCTCATTTTTGAAGGATTGATGCCGTTTGCCAGCCCTCGAACATTTCGTGAAGCTTTACTCAAAATAGGTGAAATGAGTGACAATGCCATTCGTTGGTCCGGTTTTTTTATGATTAACTTAGGTGCATTGCTGATTTATTTGTTAAAATAACTCAATACCTATCGAATTACTGGAAATAACATGTCGGAATTAGAAGTCACTGATGATCGTTGGTTGTTGCCGGAGGGCATCGAAGAAATTTTGCCAGAGCAGGCAAAGATACTTGAGTCCGCGCGTCGAGAATTACTCGATACTTACGAGAGTTGGGGTTACGAGTTAGTCATCACACCTATGATGGAGTATTTAGAGTCTCTACAGGCGGGTACGGGTAAAGACCTTGATTTACAAACCTTAAAAGTAATTGATTCACAAAATGGCCGCATGATGGGAATTCGAGCAGATATTACCCCGCAAGCAGCTAGAATTGATGCGCATAGTTTGAATCGCACTACACCAACACGTTTGTGTTATTTGGGCACTGTATTACACGCCTATCCAAACAGTTTAGGCGGTAGCCGTTCGCCGATGCAAGTTGGCGCAGAACTTTATGGTCATGCAGGTGTTGAAAGCGATATTGAAGTTATCGAGCTAATGCTCGAAACAATGAAATTACTCGGCATAAAGAATTATCATTTAGATCTAGGTCATGTTGCTATCTATCGCGATTTGGCTAAACAAGCCGGTTTAGATACTCGTCAAGAAATGGAATTATTTGAAGCCCTGCAGCGCAAGGCTATACCTGATATCAATCGTCTTTTAACTGAATGGAAAGTTGATAATCGTATGCATACTCGATTATCATCTTTGGCTAAGCTTAGTGGTGGAGTAGAAGCGCTTAATCAAGCTAAAACATTGCTAAGCAATGCCGGAGAAACTGTAAACACAGCACTTGAAGAGTTAGAGAAAATCGCAATTAAAGTTAATCAACGGCGTCCTGAAGTACCTATTCATTTTGATATGTCTGAACTGCGTGCTTACAATTATCAGTCAGGCGTCGTGTTTGCAGTGTATGTTTCTGAACACGGGCAGGAAATTGCGCGGGGTGGTCGATACGATGAAATTTCGAAAGACATAGGTGGCTCAAGGCCGGCTACGGGTTTTAGCGCGGACTTAAAAACTTTATTAAATATTAGTTCTAAGACTCAAGTTAAAAGATCAAATCAAAAAACTATATTTGCACCTTACGGTGATGATGAGAGTTTGCAAGATATGATAGTAGCACTTAGAGCAACGGGTGAGAAAGTCATAAGTGAACTGCCTGGGCAAAAAGGCGATGCTCAAGATTTGGGCTGCAATCATATTTTAGTTCAGAAAGAAGGTGAGTGGGAAATTCAAGCGATTAAGAAAAAACGCTAAGTGGGCAGGGTGCCAGGTGTAGTTTTCAATTCGATTTTGCTTCTCAATAAATGTACTATTTATAACCGAATAGAAAGCTAGCCCGCATTTCTCACAGCCCGTCTACTGCGACGGCCCAATTGCATACTATGACTCGTTTTCACTCGGTCCAAGCGCTCGACATAGT
>QIKQ01000300.1 GCA_003233075.1 Gammaproteobacteria bacterium | reverse complement strand
ACTATGTCGAGCGCTTGGACCGAGTGAAAACGAGTCATAGTATGCAATTGGGCCGTCGCAGTAGATGGGCTGTGAGAAATGCGGGCTAGAGGTGCAATAGTCGTCGATCGATCGGCATGCAATCCACCTAAGTGTCCAGAGCATCCGAAGGAAACTGGGATTCTCATAATACAATTATTTAGCTTGTTCATAACGCTTCGGTGTGATTTAACATCATCCCTGGCAAAGGCCAATTGCGTTGAGATGGCTCTTTTAGCGCCAATCAGGAAGTACTACGCAGTGTAAAAACTAGCGAATTAACTCTCCAATCAAACGCTCTATTCAGCTTCCATTCAGACAGCATTTTATAATTTTGTTCGCTTTCAAGTCCAAGACGTAAGTCCTTGAAATGCATTAAGTAGTTATCGTGTTCAAGTTCAGCTAGGATTCAGGCTTAGGGGTGTATCTTAGTACTCAAGCTTAAGAACTGATTCATGACTCCCTTCAATTTTTAAGTTAATCGGTGACTGGACGTTCCCTCCATCGGAAATCACTGCTAGCTCTTAAGTTCAGTCACTGCTTTTTAACTAACTATTTTCGAAGTCGTTATTTAAAAAGCAGATTATGTAAGTGCCGTAACTTATACGGCTAAAATCGTCTTTTCCTTCCAACGTTAGCTTTAATCACGTTGCTTACCCTCTTCGCCTGAAGAGGTTTTTTTTTGCATATTTATTTGACTTAGTGCCTTGCTGCCTTTAAATTGATTTAAAATCGGCTTAAAAATTTAAGGAGTTTATAATGTTTCATCCAATCGAAATACCTTTCGGCTGTGTTCTGTTGTTTAATGTTGTAAAACTAAAGGATGGTGTCGAAGTAAGCGATGTAGAAATGCAGTTGGGCGAAATGTGCAATACTGTAAAAAATACTTACGGTGATGAAGCCGGAGGTTTTATCGGTGGACAGGTTTTTAAATACTCTGGTTTTGTCTCTAACGAGGGCTCATTTGATTCTAAGAAAATGACTGAAGACCACATCGTCATTGCAACTTACTGGAAATCATTTGAGCAACATGAAAAGTCGCATGCCGATAAAGTGTTTAAAGAGAAATTTGATGCCCTAGCTAAGTATTGCGACGAAACCTATGAATTAGGATACGAGATGTTATGGCAAGGTGTGCCTGAATAGTTAGACAAATATACATAATATAGCTGTGGAATAATTCTAAGTAAATTAGCGTTTAATATGCGCTAATTTCAGAATTAAATTTTGTGACAGTATTCATACAAATAACATTAATCAATCAACTACACTATAAGCAGCTTTAACGCATTAACCTACAAAATAATTATGGAATTCAAAGGCTTGGGTGAATAGCACAATTGCTTTATAATAGGGTCTGCTCTTTACCTGTGATGTTAGAGATTTAGATGTTATTTAAGAAGCGAAAAGACAAGGGCAAGTCACTTCAAGCAAGTAGCAAGCAAAAAGAAGAGCTTTTAGAAGCAATTCAGCGATTGAAAGAAGAGTTGGCGCTAATAAGCGCCGAAAGGGATGATTTACTAAAAGATATTTCAACTTTTGAATTGAAATATAACAAAAAGCTAGGAAAATATTTACAACGAATATTAGTTCTTCGCATGGACAAAGCGAAATCTGAGGCTGAAATTAGCCCAGAAAAAAAGCAGCGATATAAAGAAACTCTTAATGATTATGAGAACTTTAATAAAAAAAGTCGTGACTTAGAACAGAAAAAATTATTTAGTTTAAGTGAAGATGATTTAGCTAAGCTTAAAACGATATTTCGCCGGGCAGCAAGAAAATGTCATCCCGACGTGGTTTCAGATAAAAATAAAGAAAAATCGCAAGAGATATTTATTGTACTCCGACAAGCGTATGAACGTAACGATCTCGAAGAAGTAATGAATATTGCGGAGGCTTTAAAGCAGGATAAAGAAATTGAGACTACAGTTGTTGAATCTCAAGAGCTAGAAAGTTTAAATCGAATTAGAAGTTCAATCGAAAGAAAAATCGATAGTACAAACAATGAAATGATCGAATTAATGGCAAGCGAAACCTACCAGATTATTTCAAGCAGTCAGGATATGGACGCCTACTTTGATAACTTAAAGGAGCAGTTAGAAATCCAAATAAGTGTATTAGAAAATAACAATTAAAAATAATAAGTGGATAATACAATGAATAGCAAAGAGATTCAGCAGACACCTAAAAAAGGACTGGCGTTTAAGCGTACAGAGAATTACCTTTTTATTGCAAATAAGCTCTTAAATGAGTATCGCTCGGACGTCTGGTGGAAAGATCTGGATCAAAATTGGAAGCTAATTTTTATAGCGGCGCTTCGTTCCAGCAATAAATCGGATTACCCCATCGAAGGCAAGGCGGTACACGATGTAACGGAAGCGTATAAATTATATTGGAATAAATTCGAATCGGACCCACTACACGGTAAGGAATTAGATGAAAACTCACTTAAAGAGTTAAGCAATCTTAAGAATCTATTTAGTGCCTATATCAGTGTCGACAATCTTGAGCCCATAAAACACTTAATTTCTTTAGAATCTCTTTATATTGATAATACTCAAATTAAAGATCTCAGCCCCTTGCATAAATTAAATAATCTTAAGCTATTACACATGGATTCTGTACCTGTGCCTAGCCTAAAAGATCTCGAAAAGTTAGATAAACTCAAAGAGCTCGCATGCAATAAGACTGCGATCGATGACTTATCCTGTTTAAAAAATTGTAGAAATCTAGAGTCCTTGTTTTGTGCGTATACGAAATTAAGCTCAATCAAGCCAATAGGCAAACTGCTTGGTTTGAAACAACTAAATATTAGCCACACTCAAGTAAAAGATTTGAGTCCATTAAGGAATAAGCCGGAATTAGAATGGTTAGCAAGCTACAGTAATTTAGTTAATTCTCTTAAGCCGATAAGAAATACAACTAAAATAAAATTTTTAAATATAATGAACACGGCTATTTCTAGCCTTGATTGGATAAATAAAAATACGGCATTGGAAATTGTGTACGCCTTTAACACTAAAATAGACAATATTGACGCTTTGTCTGACAAAACTTATTTAAAAATGCTCGACATTTCTAATACGAAAGTATCGGATATAAAACCATTGCAATCAAATGAGAATTTGAGTTGGCTTGATTGCTCGAATACGCGAATCGATTCCTTAAGACCAATACGATGGCATGGGCGCATTCAATATCTAAATTGTAAAAATACTAAAATAAATGAAAGCGAAATTCTAGAATTCAAGCGCTTGCACACTAACTGCAAAGTCATGCATTAAAGGCCTATCGTGATCAATTGGTGCAAGCAGATCTCATAATAACAATAAACTATTTAGTGATTTTGGTTCGATTAATGAAATTCAGGTTGGAATGTGATTTTATAATAACTTTGTAGTTTTTATTCGAGTTATCCAAATTATTCTTGATACCAATAGTATGTGCATCGCCGATTACTATAAGAGCATTCTGATTTATTTTTGTGATATTTTTTGAAATACTGATGTCTCGATTTTTTATCACCACTTTATGAAATATTAGAAAAAATTTAAAATTAGACTGAATGAGTTTATGTAGGCTTGTTTTATTTATTGATTTATTATTATGAATTCTAACCAAGTTACTAATTTCGCCAGGCAAAGGCATTTTTTTTGTTTTGAATAATTTCATTGTATTGTATTGCATTAATCTCCGAAAACCCTGGCCACCTTCAGGTATTTTTTTAACGATTGATTTGTATCGAGCATTAACCTTTAATGCAGCAGCTTTAGTTTTTGTATCTTCGATGCCAATTAATTTAGTGTTTTTAATCTTTTGCTTGAAATACAAATAAATAACTGGACCATAAACGAAAAGAAATAAATCGTCGATTATTTTAGCTATTTCTTTTTTAGATTTAGTAGATTGATGTCTAACGTTTATTAGTTTCCGAATAAAATAATAGCCAGTTGTTAATGATTTTAATATTTTGTTTAGTGATTTTTCGGTATATTCTAAACCAATATAATCAATTTTTTTCTTTTTTAATACTTTTTTAATGTGAATAAGAGAATAACGGTTATCCTTACTAACCCGATGGGCAACAAGTAATAATTTTTTAAAACGCGCATCGAATTTTTTATTGGCTAGTGTGATTTTAGACTTTTTATTTGCATATTTATATTTTATGACATTGCTTAAATATGTCTTAGAAATTCGCATAAATTTTCCAGCTAAGCCAGGATCGTGAGAAATCCCAATTAGGTAAATATTCTTTACTTGCTTATTCCTACTAAATTCGCATAAGCCACTAGCGGCATGAGAAAGAATAAGGCAAAAAAATATAAATTTATTAAGCAAAGGCAGGTATCCAGTTAATTTTCTATTATCGGGCAATAAGTCTTTCTATGGAGCGTTTTTAGAAATATCTTATTCGTTAATCGCGACAGGTTCAAGAGGATTGATGCCGGTCTAACTAAAGATAAATTACGAGTTTGAGCTAGATTGACTCTTTGTCCTTGTGCTTATTAATCATACACTCTATTTTTTCTCGCTTGCTTTCAATACTTTGCGCTAACCTAAATTGGCAGCAAGCTCGATCTAGGTTTTCTTTTTCCTTGCTCACCTTGAAGTAATGATTGCCAGATAAGTGATCTGTGTAAAAACGAGTTCCCAATTCAAGTGGTAGCAGTTTAACGGCAGGATAGATGTATCGATAGTCCTCGCTGGATAAAAAATGTTTAGTTTCTTCAAAGTAGGCGTAAAAGAAATTTTTAGCAGTTGATAAATCAAAACTTATATCGTTAACATCGCTGGGCGATTCACCTAGTAAATTACACAGCGAGCGTAGGGCGTCGCCAATATCATAATGCCATAAGCCAGGTTTTAGTGTATCCAGGTCAATTAGGCTCATTGCATGGTGGCTGTCTTGGCGAAATAAAATATTATTAAGCTTCGGATCACCGTGAATAAGAGACTCATTAATTAATTTTTTTGATTTTGCATGCTCTAAAATGAAAAAATCTGCGCGGCTTGCTTCTATAGTGCCTTGACAGTATACATCTTTGTCCGAGATAAATTTGGACTTGCTCTCCTTGTCTATCTCATCGTAGATTTTTAGATAGCCAGGTGCGATATGAAAACCTGGTAAAGTATCATGTAGCTTAGCAAGCTCAATATCACGGCCAAGACGGTGAAAGCGACCGAGCGCAAGTCCAACTTGACGGGCGACCAGATTTTTTGATTCGCCTACTTCATTGAGTGAATTAAAACTGAGAGAATTTTCAATAAACTGCATCATCCGCCAATAGTTTTTATCCTCATCAATGTAAAAAAAGGATTTTGATTTAGTAGCGACTAACCCTGGGAAGACAAATTCACTATTGCCTTTGTTTGTTTTAGTATCTAAGTGCTGATAAAAGACCGAAATATTGTTAAGTATTAATTCTGGATTGGAAAAAACCGAAGAGTTTAATTTTTGAAAAATATACGTTTTACCATTTTCGGTTTCCACTTTATAGGTGCTGTTAATTAGTCCATTGCCATGGTTTTGTATAGAGCTAATCGCACCATCGGTACAGAAATTATTAGCTATAAGTTGCAGTGTAGTCATATAATGAGTTTATCACTATTGTATGAATATACGAATGAAGTAAAGGTGTCAGGCATTGAAACCGCTCAAAAACCTATTAAAAACAAAGGGTATATTTTTTAAATATAAAATAAATTTGTGAAAAATTTCACATACAGGCGCGTTTAGTTTTATAATGATAACTTCTAAACCTCAACTGAACCTATTTGATCGGAAGGGATCTGAATAATAATGGGGCAAGAGCAGCCAGCAAAGAGAGATTTTTTATGCGAGCAATTCTAATTTCATTTATAACTTTATCTATTTTAGCCTTATCGGCTTGTGGTGGCAGCAACACAAAAAAGAGGCATGTAGAGCGATATGAAAATTTACCTGTTGTAAAAGAAAATGACGGTATTATTCGAAATTCAAAATTCACTAGCAATAGCAACAGTGCAATTAGAAGTGCTTTGTATTCTCACTATCGAGAATGGAAGCGAGTACGGTATAAACTTGGCGGTATGTCCAAGCGTGGCATAGATTGTTCTCGATTTGTACATTTAGCATATCGCGAAAAATTCGGGATTAAGTTACCCTTGAATACCTACGAGCAGCATGGTTATGGACGCCGCATTGAAAAGAAACAACTTCGACCTGGTGATTTAGTATTTTTTCGTACAGATTTCTATGGCAACCATGTAGGCATCTACCTAAAGGGCGGCAAATTTATGCACGCCTCGGTAAGCCAAGGTGTAACAATATCTTATTTGGATGAGGATTATTGGACAGATCGTTATTGGAAATCTAAACGAATTATCGGTCGCTAAGTAAGGTGGTCAGAGTCTCGTATTAAACCGTTTTTTAACAAAAAATAATTTAATACAAGACCTGACATCTTTACTGACACTTTTAACGGCCGTAATAAGTTGAGTCGTAATCGGAGTCATTGCTGTAATAGGGGTCATCCTCGTCTTCTTCGTATCGATAGTCGTAATCGCGTTGATTATGCTGATCTTCGTCTGCGTTGTATCTGTTACGACGTTCTTCTTCTCTAGAGTCATGGTGTCCATCTTCATCAACGTCAGGTAAGCGGCGATATCTAAACACTTTTCGCTCTATAGGTCTGTCTTTTGAGTATTCGTCGTGAGTTTCGGATTCTATACGAGACTCTTCATTGTTAGGCTCAGGTGTTTTTTCTGCTAACTCATTAGGGGTTTTATTTTTTGCGTATTGTTTACCCTTGTGGTCTGAATTAGAGTAAGTTTCACGTCTGCTTTCTTCATCCTTGTCTTGGTATTTCTTTTTCTTAGGCTTACTTTTTAATAAGATTTCTGCATCATTTGGCGGATACCTAAACGCATATTTTTTTGCTTTAGGCTTTTCAATTGGCTTGTTTTTAGGCTTAGTATCCTTTTTAGGTGAAGAGCTAAATAATAATGCTAGTCGATCTGCAAAGGATAAATTCGCTGTTGGCGACTTATACGGCTTAGCCTTTTTAACGATGTCTCGTGTTGATCTGCTTTTTGCTGTGCTGACGCTATTATTATTTTTTGGCTTATCACGCTCAATTATAAATGTTCTATTTCGAGTGCTCAAGTTAGAATTATCATAACGGTTGTCGTTTCTAGCTAAAGTATTATTGAAGCGTCCATCACGGCCAATAAACGCGTATCGGTTTTTACTAGATTTGGATTGTTTAATTGCTGAGGCTAATTTTTTCAGTCTATTTAAGTTTTTATTGCTATCAGATTGAATGGTCACTTGAACATAGAGGCGACGATTTATATTTCGCCCATAAACTTTTTGCAAACCTAAAAAGGATTGTAGTGATAAGCCATTAAAACGAGATTTTTTGCCTGTTTTTGACCAAATAACAGATTGTCCGAGTAGATAGCCGTGCTCCTTTGAAGAATTTTCCACGTTCAAAGCATAACTTGATTTAGGTTTTTGTGGGCTAAACGAGATAATTACTTTATGAGCTTGGCGGCCGATTGGTAGTAAGCGCTGAATAATATACGTACGCTGCTTTGAGTCTTCAGTCATCATCATGATGTACCGTTTTGGCAAGTATATTCTTAGCGAATAGGATTTATCTTTAGATTCGAGTAGAGCAGATTTGGCTTTTATGCGAATTTTTCGTTTGCCAGCCTTAACGCTATTTAAGATTTTCATGCTTAACTTAGTGAGATCTTTTGCATCCCTGAGTGCCGCTGAGTTAGCGTGTACTTCAATCGACTGCACAGTGTTGTCTTTGTTTACGAAAAACAAAGTTCTGATTAGCGCTTTCCCTTTTTTTATTGTATATCTTGAAGGTTCCGCTAAAAATCGATATCGATCTAGTGGGGATATTTTATATTTAACGCCAATTGTACTATGGCCATTTTTGACTAGCTTGCCGAGCTGGCCGACAAAATTATCAGCGCGAAATGCCATTAATTCTTTAAAAGTTAAAATGAGTTTCTTTTTTCCTATTTGATAGACAATGACTCTTTTAGCTATCCAAACTTTTCGGTTTGAAAATGCATTGATAACCTTCACATTTTTTGTAGGAAGCTTAACTAATAAGCGCCCGCCTAAAACTGACTTGGCTTTAGCTGACAATTTGGGTTCATAAAAACTATTGCCTGCAAAACTGCAAAAACAGGTGAATAGCAGAAATGGTAATACTAATTTTTTCATAATTTTTAACATATTGGCAAAAGAACTTTATAACACAGTGGGGTTACAAATTACTTACAAAATCAGTGGTTTAATATAATTCGTGTTTGATCAAAGCACTGAAAACTCTCTAAAGTGTATCCTAACATTCTAATCTGAACCAGTACTGAATAGATCAGCTGCGTAGATAAATTCTACTCATTTGCCATATTCTAGTAGTGTATTTGTGTCATATCTAGTTTAGTTGTGCTTGCGCTAGTTTGGTGAATATCTAGGTTTAACAGAACAATTTATGAACAGAGTCGACATAACTCCTAAGCTGAGATAAAGAAATGACGAAACCAACCGCATAGGTATAAGCAAGCGATACTTTGGGAAAATGCAGATGAAATTAAATAAACAGGTTTATAGCAGGGTTTTATGTTTGTGCTTGGTGTTGAGCTATTCATCAATATGGGCAAAAACAACGAATAATATGCAAGTAAGCACCTATCGCTTTGTGAGTAAAGCGATGGGCCAGAATATTAATGGCAGTTGCTCGTCGAGTATTAAGCCTGATTACGCAGTCATTGCGGGTGGTTTGCTCAGTGAAGATGCAAACCCGAAAGAAGCACAGAAAAAACTAGATAACAAAATTGCTAGCGTTAGACGAATTGTCAAAAAGTACAATGCGACGTTAAAATTGTATGAACGAGTTCGGTCATATAAGAATTTTTCGATTAGAGGTTATTCTAGGCGTATGCCAGTTCAGAGCTTGAAAATGAAACAAAAAAATTTTCAAGTAAAGCCAAAAATGATATTTGTATTTAATCAACGCATAGAGATTGAAGCTAAAATTAATTCTAATGTAGATTCTATATTAGTGGATTTGGTAAAAGAGGGCATGAATTACTTCGGTAAAAAATTGCATAGGTATCAACGCCGAAGTAACAGATCACAAGTACTCGTGTACTACCGATTTCTTAAGCCAGAAATTCAATTAGAAAAAGTGCTGACTCAATGTAAAAAAGTAGCGGTCAACAAATGGTGTTCTTTGCGCTTTTCAAAAGCTGATATGAAGTTGTGTGCGAAGTCTCTTTTTGATCTAAGCCATTTGTTTAAGAACTATAATATCAGGTTTAATGTTGGACCCTTTATGCGCGAAAATGGCCACATGAATTCAGTCCATATAAATTATCCCTGGAATTCGAATCAATTTAAGAAGTTAGAATTGATAGGCAATATTGCTGTTCCAGTAACAGGTAATGTAAACATGAGAGTGCCTCGCCAATTTAATTGGTAAATTTGAGATCTTTGCCCTAATGGGCACCTCTAAAAATTGGGGTATTTGTTCGCTGGCAAGGCGGAGAACTTTTTAAAAGCGCAGTTTATCGCTGCGCGCCGCATTTTAAAAAGTTCGACAACGCCGCCAGTGTGTAAATAGACAATTTTTAGAGGATGAGCTGAATCACATTCCCCAACTTAGAATAAGAGTGTTAGAATAGATTCAGCTTACCCCGCAGCTCAATGCCATTAACTTAATATTTGTAGCCCGCACGAAGCGTTCGAAGAACGCGTACTGCGGGAAAGAGTTGAGATTTCCCGCATTTCGTCGCCTACGGCGACTACTTACAGGCTACAAAAAAACAAGGAATCTTTAAGTTAATGACATTGCCCCGCAGCTTGCGGCGAGGTAGTTTATTTCGCCCGACCTGGCTATTTCACTAGTTTTGAGATAGTTAGGGATGGATAGCTTTTCGCGTAAAAGGAGCAATAGCTTATTAATATAGATCTTGGGGGCCTTGCCGCAATCATGGTGTCATTTGCTATGATGGTCACTTCGGGTTTGTTTGTATTGGCAACCTTATTCTATATGCATTTGCGCCGTATTAGCTTTAAGCGTACCGGGTTAGTATACTTCTTTTATATCGCTTTATTGTCTTTAGTATTCTCTAGCACAATGCTGGTTTTTATTAATGATATTAAAATACCGGCTCGTCTATTTGATCTGGAAATAGTCAGCGTTAATCAATGGCTTGATCGACTTGCAATGATAGTTATTATGGCCACTGTCGTTCTTATATGTGCTGGTCTAATTTGGAAATTAGCGAGCTATATATTTCACCGATTTTTATTAAAGTCCCACTCTAAATCCCATTCTAAACCTAAGCTAAAGACTCGATAGTAAAGAGATAATAATGACTATTGTCTGGGCTAAGACTATTAAGAATAAAAAATACGAGGTACGTACGGCGGGCAGCAGTATTCGCTTGTTTACCGACGGGGTTTTTCATAGCCAATACAATGCACGCAATAAAATTTCAAATGGTATATGGGATTTACTTGTATTACCCGCTTTCTTACAAGATATGAAATCAATTAAAAACATATTGGTGCTTGGTGTCGGCGGTGGTGCCGCAATACGAATGTTTTTAGACCACTTCCAAGCAAATAATATAGTCGGAATTGAGCTAAATCCAATACATTTATATATTGCAAAACGATTTTTTAAATTGCAGGAAAAGAATGTTCAGTTGTATGAGATTGAGGCGAAAGCATGGATGAAAGCCTATAGGGGGCCAAAGTTCGATTTAATTGTCGAAGATTTGTTTTCCGAATCTGATGGTGAGCCTATTCGTGCAATAGATTTTAATAGTCAATGGTTTGATCTATTAAGCAAGAATCTATCGTCTGGTGGCATGCTCATCGCTAATTTCATTTCAAGACAAGAATTAAATAAATCCGAAATTGTTCAACGAAAAAAAACCTATAAAGCCAAATATTCAATTAATTATTTTTCGGACTCACGTTACGATAATTGCATTGCTGTGTTTCGTAAAAAGCCTTCTTCACAAAATGTTATTCCGAGGGACAAGTATCAAATAATTCAATCTCTTCCCAAAGCATTGGCGAATAATATAGAGTATGTTTCAATCAATACGATTATTCGTTAAAGGTATACCCTAGTTTGATTTGTATATTTGATGGATAAGCTATTAAAGCTATACTTTTCTCTGCTCTGACCTTGTTATTTGCATTATTTTCCTGTGCCTTCGAACACAAGCTCCTCGGTCATAATCCAGCCCCGATTGGTGCGCATTATGTTGTTAAGCTTAATAACAAAGTGCGTGCCTTGGCTTTTTAAAGTTAAATAAACATTGGCCATGGGTACGCCAAAGCGACTTCTTCTGCTTTCTAAATGGTAGCCAACATAATTCGCACTCTCCCAATTGCCGCCTTTTTCACCAACATTGGCTCGTATTTTTTGAAACGATACCTTCACTTTTTGTATTTTTTGCTTGCGATGTTTGTTAAAACTGATTAGTTGTTTTTTGACATGTTGGTGAAATTTATCTAAGTCTTGTTTTGATTTAGAGGTCTTTGCTCTATGTTTGATAGAAGTTTTTGTAAAAAAGGTAATATCACCTAGATTCATAAAGATCGACTCATATTTACTAAAATCGTTTTCTTTTAAGCTGTTAAAAATTAATTGCGCTAGTAATTTAGGACTACTTGGGCTAGCAATGGGAGGCACGCTGGCTTTTATAGCTGGGCTGGACTTATGTTCCTTTAGATTTTTTTGATCCTTTTTATCTTTTTGGTCATGGCTTGACGATGAGTCACCGCAAGAAATTAACAGCAGGGGGCTAAGAGTTATAGCAATTAGACTGTATTTTAGATTTCTCAATAACGAGATAGTTTGCATATTGAATCCTAAGTTGATAGATAATTATTGATGCAACTACTAATACTGTCAAGCTGTGTTTAAATTTAGATCGAGTGTTCAATTAACAAGCGCCACTCTTTCTCAACAGGAAAAGTACATATTTCGTATCTTGTGGGTGCAAACTCGGTATTTTGAAGGTGGTGAGAGATTATGGGAAAGGCTTTTCGCCAAGGTAAAATAATCCTAAATAAATCAGTTGAACTCTACTGCGGCTGCATAACGCACTAAATCTAAAAGATTTTTCAGGCTATTTCCAACTCACCGTATAG
>QIKQ01000101.1 GCA_003233075.1 Gammaproteobacteria bacterium | reverse complement strand
TGTTTATATGTTAAAAATGATTTCGCTAGAAATCGATTTTCGCTAAGTCATTGTAAATAAACAATTGTTACTATTAACTAAGTGCCATTCGACGCGGTACCTATTTTTATTTGTAAAAACATCAACAAGTCGTAGACACGGTACCTTTTTAGACACGGTACCTTTTCCTTTTTCGGTACCTTTTTTAACAAAAGTAAATTTAGTTTGTTGCTAATTTTTTAACGCGGACTGACAGCCCGCGGCTGTTTTAACTATTCTAGGAGGCCTGTGGAATGAGAGATGTGACAGCACTACTTCTATTTGCTCTCGATAGCACCGCCTACCTCTTTAATTGCCTCTATGCCACCTTCGATATATCGTGCTTGAACGCCACTTGCTAACAATTGATCGAGTACGCTATTGCTAACACCGCCGCCGCGAACACAATAAATGACAACATCACGATCACGGGGAACAGATTCGATCCACTGATCAATTATAGCTGGGTCTTTCCAACTCGAACCCGAAATAGTTTCACTTGAATTTGAATAATCTTCAGTACGGCGAACATCCAACACCACCGAATCCGAAAGAGTTAAAAAATCACTAGGTTTTATTGTCCGTTCCATTACTTGCTCCAAAAACATATAAATTTTTATTGCTATGCATACGCTTAAAACCAAATTATACCACAGCAGCCCTATAACTGGAGTCGTAATTTATAATTAATAAACACCAGCAGAATACTTGCTAGTCTATTTGCCATTAAAACAACAAATATGAATTTGAAAATAAAAAGTATATGGAATGAAAGATGCGGCACCTTTCCCTTTCCTTGTCATAGCACCTTGACGACTTTGATTTTTGTCGACTAGCTAAACGAAAGATAGCGCAAACACGACTTGACACCTTTGTCATTACGTCAATGCTCCGTATTTTTCTGCCTTCGTTTTCATCGCCGCTTTTATTCTGCTCGTTGTATTGTAATTTTTAAATAATTTCTTAAACTTTCTTCGACTAAAGAATTTTTGACTTAAATCCAGCTCAGGTAAAGAACCAAAACGTTTTGATTTCCGGGTAGCGATATACAAAGTATCAAGCAATGCTTTTTCAGGTGTCGCGATTTGATAAGGAAGTTTTGCATTAGACCAATCAATTCCTTCCGAAAATAATTTTGGGCTAAGTTTAAAAAATTCAAATCGACCCGCTGCAGTCTCGGTTACTCTCGAATGTCCAGTCGTTGCTACTTGTATCGATTTTGGAATTTGCGACAATATCCCGACTCGATGTAAATTTGTTAAAAATGAAATATAACCCCGTTCATTCGCGAGCAAATAAGGCACACAAGCAAAGGCAGAAAAATAAGGATGCGCTGTGTTAGCCCATACGCCACGCACCAGCTTAGTAATTTCTTGTTTATTTGACATGCGCCCCAAGCTCTTCGATGCAGCCGATAGCGATACACCTATCGCAACAGAGTATTCATAGGTAGTAAATACTATAAATTCGCGCTGATTAAATAGCTTAAGACTCATATTCTAACAACCCTAAAATCAACTCTTGTAAATTATTCCAATCAGACTCAGACGAATATTGCTCTAAATATTCATCTTCCAGAAACTCGATTACCTGACCAAGGTAGTCTTCATACGATAAAGCCATTGTACTTTCTTGAGCATTTTTTAACATCTGACGAGATACAAACTGTTTAGCGAGTTTATTATTACAATAACCACCCGCATGCAACACCCCAATATCAAAAACATCTCGCGCTTGAGTAACGGCACGACCAGCGAGTGCCTTTACTTTTTGTACATAAGCGAAATGACCAGTATAATGCTGGCACTTAAAAGAAAGTTTCTTACATTTTCTTGCTAATTCGGGATTAACTAAACTGTATTGCCATTCGGATTCTTCGTTCTTACGTCTAGAAAACTCAACTTTTGTCGGCAAGCGTTCACCTGCTTCAGTTATAAGACTGCAGCGAAAACGCTGAGTTGTTTTTGTTTGCTTGGCCTTGGTCGGATCATTGATTTCGATAGAGTCTATGCCGAAAGTATTCAGTACACGACTAAAGGCAGCATCTTGTAAGATTTTATATCCATTTTTCGTCAATGTTTCTACGCTCCCGCCTAGCACATCCAGATCCATATCTTCAGAATACCTTGGGCTATTAAAATAGAAACGTAAATTAACCCCGCCTTTTAACACATAAAGTTTAGGATCTGAAAGGCGCAACAATCTCTCTAGAAAATAAAAATGGAAAATTTCACGTAATTGCCTGTCTCTGTGCATGTTTAATAATGTAGTTGATTTTACCTATATGTCAAATCATATACTTTATTAATAGAGCCAATTGTTTTAGTTTATTTCTTAAAGGACTATTTTTAGGGTTATAAATCAAAATACTAACCCAGTCTTGATCCAAAACTTGACTTGTTAGCTTATTTCTTCAACAAAAGATCGCGCAAAAGTAGACTTGACGCCTTCCCGCCCGATGGCTAAGTGCATTCACTGTGTCACTGAAAGGGTCCACTTCTTATTGTCTTTAAAAACTATTGCTTCAAACTCTTGTAGTATATGCGCTCCTTTTACATCTTCGCCATTTGTATATGCTGCATTAGATTTATCTAATAAACTTTGTAGCTTTTTAAGTTGATCGCTGTTACTGATCTTTTCTTTAACAAACTCCATACTGCTATTTAGAATTTTGAAGGCCTTCTCAAGATTCATTTGATCATCAGAAGAAAGGTAATCCTCTTCAGGAAATTCATCTGGTGCATCAGAAACCATGTAAGATAGAAAATCTAATAAATCATTTAAGTTTTTAATCCAACGCATTGATCTTAATCTCTTGCGTTACAGTGATGGGAATATACTGATAAGAACCACCTAATTGCTGTGGTCGTACTATTGTAACATTACTACTCGGTGAAAAATTGAAGAAATCTTTAATTTGTGATGTATTTGACCACTTGTAACCAAAAAAGGTGGAAAGGTGCCGCATCTTTCATTCCACATAGTTTTTACATTTCAATTATAAAACAAGCTACCCCAACCTCTCTCACAGGGTGCCAGGGCAACTTTCTATCCGGCTTATCTTTTTCATTTTTAATTCAATTATTACCGGATAGAAAGTCTAGTCCTGGCACCGTCTAAGCTGGTCAGCGCATGTGAAAGGGGTCACCCATTAGCGAACTCCTGTCAACAGGCAATAGCAGCCTTGTTGCAAGCCCAATAGGTTTACATTTACATTGTTAGTTATTGCTCTCGTGAGCGATATAAAATACGCGCATGTCTTCTCGTGTATCGTGGCGTCAATGATTCGTTCTATATTTACAATAAAACTAGTCCGCACCAGTCACCCGTCAGGATTAAGGCTTATTATTGACAATAATGAGTTCCAAATCAGTGTCCAAACGTTTTGTACAAGTCTTGTCGCTACTTAAATCAATAAGTCCAACCCCTTTTCAGTTCACTGTTTGGACGCACTAGAATTGAAATGTAAAAACTTTGTGGAATGAAAGATGTGGCACCTTTGCTCGATAACTACTTAGTTTCATACCTCAATCTATAATAAACTCGATATAGCCTTATATTTTTAGTTTATTAGTAAATATGATAAAAGTTCAGCCGGACAGTAATGATATTTTGTAAATAAATAACTAAAACTTATAACTTGACCCTTCCGCTCACATCTAGCTCTAAATAGTCGACATAAACAACTGAAATTACTTTCTTTTCGTGTCTATATAGGTATACTGTTTAGCATTGATTTTTCATAATTTTTAAAAGTGATATTAATATGTTAGCTAAAATCAGCCTGTTTTCAGTCATTGCTTTTGCTGTAGTCGCCTGTAGTTCTAGTCCTAAAGATACCTCTAAAACTAGTAACTCAGCCGCTAGTTCGTCAAATTCAAAACAACTTAAACGTTATGCTCAAAAAGCATATCGAAGTGGAAATTATCAAAAATCAATTAACCATCTACAGCAACAACTAAACGTTTTACAAAAAAAACACAAATCAATTATTCCAGAGTTTGGTAGCATTTATTTTAATCTAGGTTTAAGCAGCCTTAAATTAAATAGAAATCAAGCAGCATCAACCTACTTTGAGATTGGTCTGCCTTTAGCGAAGCACAGTTTAGGCACCAACCATTTATTGGTGGCTCGTTATAACTCAAATCTAGGCATCGCTTACTTAAGACAAAGATTATACCGAAAAGCGATTAAGCCAATTAAGTTAAGTGTAAATATTAAAAAGAATCTGTTTGGCGAATCTAATCATCACCTACTTTACGATTATGTTCGTTTAAAAAAAATCTATAATCGTTTAAATTCTGAAAAGTTAACCAACTACTATAAAAATAAAGTGGATCAACTTAAAAGCAAATACTCAAGCCGGTATAAAAATATTCGAATTTCTAATAGTAAATAAATATTCTTAGAGATTGATCAAGCATGATCAATCTCTATATCAAAACAAAAATTCAAAATCCATTTCATGATTTCAATTTCGTCCGATTTAAGCTTTAGGGATCGCTGAGCATCTCTCACGGTTTGCTCGCCTATTATTTCAAGCCTATGCAACATTAAGGCTTCAGAATATTGTTTTGAAAACTCAGGATGGCCTTGGAAACTTAAGATATGATCATCAATGATAAAACTAGAGTTTGGGCAAAACTCGTTTGTCGCTATAAGTCGAGCATTACACGGTAGTTTCATAACCTGATCTTGATGACTCACCACTAAATTAAATGCGTCCATACTGGGCGTCATCCAATCACAATGCTCTACAACTTGACTTATATGTATGCCAATACCCCAACCTTTATCAGACTTACGCGTTTGCCCTCCCAATGCCTGAGCAATTAGTTGATGCCCAAAACAAATACCCACTAGTTTTCTCTTTTGCTGATTTAACTCGATAATAAATTGCCCTAAGAGTTTAATCCATTCAGCCTGCTGGTAAACGCTAGCCCGGCTGCCTGTTGTAATGTAGGCACCACATTCATTTAAATCACTAGGATATTCAGCTTTTTCAACATTATATATTTTAATCTCAATATCTTTATACTCTGCACCAACGGCAGCATGTAAATTACAAAACATTTTACTGTAAGTAGCAAACCGATCTTGAAATTCAGGCAAAACGGTATCGCAACGAAGTATGCCTAGACGTTTTTTAATTTTACGCACGCTTTACCCTATCTGTAAATACAAGAAGGTGCCCGATGCCACATTCTTTTGGGGAGATTGCTTCGGAGTGATCTGTGATCATACCTCGCAATGACTAATTTCTCTGAGTTACTTTTAGTTGTGGTAATGAAAAATTTTCATAAACTGCGGGACAGCAGTGAGGCATGCCTTGTCTCGACAACAAGATTTGAATACTTAAATAATTTGTCTCTAGCAATTACTTAAATGTATTTTTTTCGTATAAGAAAACACATGGATGCATCAAACATCCATACGCACATTACTATTTTAAAAAAATCGCTTAATCCGGTTCGTTATATACCGTTTCAGATTTTAACCGATTGTTTTCGGAAAACATAAAGCCAGCGTTGCAGGGTTTGCAAACAAAGTAGTCTGCTTCTCCTACTTTAGTAGAATTCATTGGCTCAAAACAATTCGGACAAATATTTTTCGGCTCGAAATTAGGATTGACTAATATTGATTTCATTAGAATAGGTTAGCAGATAAAAACAAAAACATTTAATTAATTATAGTTATATTATTGGTATATGCAGTATCGCTTATTAATGCTTCTCTAATATTTACAACTTGTGAGTCAATTATTCTCACCTAATGTCACAGAATAATGGCTGAACAAAAAGTAAACTCACTTATCTAACGGTGCTCACTTTAATTGCATTGAAATACATAAGAATTACATTAATTTGATACATAGTTAGAATTCTAGATGTATAAATAACTAATTCGCTTGCTTCCTTTCCCAATATCTCCTATATTTTTAGCAGCTATTTGCTATAATGCGAATCAAGCTAAATGCGATATAACTACATGACCGCATAGATCATTTTATTTTCTGGGGATTAGTAATGAACCGCTTTAAATTTCGTCAAACTATCTTATCTAGCAGCTTAAGAATTTTTATTTTAAGTGTCTTACTCGTTAGCCAATCCGCCAATGCCGATGGACTTCCAAGTCCTGACGAAGTCACAATCGAGATTATTGGTGGCAATAGCCCGTCTAATAAAACGCCCCCCAACAATCACGAGCTACCTACATTGCCTGATTTAAGTAAATCCTCGTCACAGCCCGGAATCAATACTGATTCACCGACTAAGCCATTAAGCCCAAACGATACCGATACTCAATAGTGAATGCAGGTTTAGTACTGACAAATAGAAATCGTTTGCTCGCATACATTAAACTTTAAAGGAATGAACGATTTCTCCAAGTTTTATTGCTAAATCACTCACCGCACTGCCTGAATTAGCCGTCTCCTGCGCTCTTACTTCGGTACTATTGGAAATGTCTTTTATCATAACAATATTTTGATTAATTTCATTTGAAACCGCACCCTGTTCTTCAGCAGCTGCTGCTATTTGGGTGTTCATACTATTGATGGTATTAATTGCCTTTACAATTGATTCGAGAGACTCGCCTGCCTTGCTAGCCATTTCAACACTATTTTGCGCATGATCTCGGCTGTTTTCCATAACTGTGACCGCGTTGCGAGTACCACCTTGTATTTTTTCGATCATCGCATTAATTTCTTCGGTTGATTTTTGAGTTCGACTTGCAAGCGTTCGAACTTCATCTGCGACGACCGCAAAACCTCGGCCTTGCTCACCCGCACGCGCCGCCTCAATTGCCGCGTTTAAGGCTAATAAATTAGTTTGCTCTGCGACTCCGCGAATGACGTCAAGCACGACACTAATCGCGTCACTATCCTTATCCAGCGTGTGAATAACTTCCGATGCCTTATCAATTTCACCTGCTAGGCCACTGATGGAAGACATAGTTGAATTAACAATTTCGAGCCCTTCCTGCGACTCTTGATCAACGTTCTGTGCGGATTCAGCAGCAATAGACGCATTTCGCGCAACCTCGGCGATGGTCGCCGTCATTTCTGTTATCGCTGTAGCGGCTAAATTAATCTCATTACTTTGTTTATTCGCATCTTCACTCGATTCATCAGTCTGCATTTTGAGGCCATCGGCAGCGACAGTCATCTCCTCTGTGGCGAAAACAACTTGCTGAATCGCGTTTCGTATTTTGTCAACAAATACATTGTAATTTAGTGCAATTCGACCAATCATGTCGTCTTGCTTAACATCAATTATTTGCGTTAAATCACCATCTCCTTCGGCTACATTTTTTAAACTCATCTCTAACTCGTAAAGACGTTTTTTAATTAACTTGTTAAACAGTAGGAATACTAACATCGCCAATGAAATACCGATAATTATAGCAGATGAAAATAAAATTATTCGAGCCTGTTTTATCGATTTGTCTTTCTCTAATCTCATTTTAACAAAACTTTGTTTTCTATCCATTTCCGAAACTTTTACGAACTGAGCTAAATCTTTAAGCTCGTAAGTCACTTTAATTTTACCCAGCATCAAGCCTTCGGACTTAACATCTGCCTGAGCAAACTTATAGTTTACTAAACTATCCGAATTAATCTTGATGCCCTGACCAACTAAAACTTTACCAGACTTATCAAAAATCTCGACTCTAACAATATTAGGATCTTCAAGTACCACTTTTGCGAATTCCTCTAAGTTACTTAACTCCATTTCGGCAATCGCATCAGTAGCGGTTTTTTTAAGGATATGAACCAATTGATTTATTTTCGCGTTTTCTTTTTTCTCTGCAATCTTTATTTGTTTCGCCGTCAAGTTTTTAAGGACGGTATTACTAGAATTCAACAAGCCTTCGAAAGCATGACTCTGTTGTTTTATAATAAAGGCATTGCCAACAAACAGTAATATCGATACCGCTGCAATAATCGATAAAATAAACTTCCCTGTAATATCTAGTTTTTTAATAACGGATAACATGAAAAATCCCTTGTACGAAAAAATTGGAAATTAAATGGATTTCTCAGGCCATTATAACAGCGACTAATAACAACCTTCGAAATCAATAATACTAATTAATATACTTATTTAGCAAAGGGCGGTAACTTTAACGATTTTAATGTTTCAGTTAATGCCACAAGGTCAATCGCCTCAACGAAACCAGTATATTTACCAGTCTTACTGGCTTGATGATTTGCTTTAAGTTTTTTTAACGCTTGTTTTACTTTTTCTACTTTCGCCTTGTCGTATTTTGGGCTTGCTGTCAAAGTCCATAAAGGATAAAGCTTAGTCGTGTGCACATGTGCGAAATCATCTTTTACCTGGTCTATAATATAAAAATCATCCAGATTTATACGACCTTCCTTTGCCATGCCTTCCAGTAATCCGGTTTTAACAAACCCGACATCAACCAACTTACCCTTAACAGCTAGCACTATATCGTCTTGCTTTTTCGCTTGGCGAAATGATTTAAAATCTTTGTGCGCATCAATGCCTTTATCTTTAAGATGTTTGACTTGAAAGACATAAGCGGCCGCTGAGCGTTTGAATTTGTAGGCCATGACATTTTTACCTTTTAAATCATTGACTGATTTAATGCCACTGTCTTTGCGCACAAAAATAACGCCACCAAAACGAGGGCCAGACTTTTTCGACATGGTTAATAATGGCTTGTATTCCAAGCTTTCCATTAAAGTAACGGCAATAACAGGATTCGATAACATCATGTCAACCTTGCCGGCTTTAACTGCCTTCATGGTTTTTGCGGGATTCAATGGCACTATAGTCACCTTAGAGCCAAGTTCTTTTTCCAAGTACATTTGAGTTTGCTTCCAACGCTTTAATGTTTTTATTGCACCCCGGGACGACTGAATCCCAAATTTAAGCTCATCTGCAATTGAATTAGCAGACAGAAAAATCATTAGAACCAGAATTGCGAACAGCAATTTATATTTATGTGTCATTTTAAACCTCTTAAAACCTATTGAATAATTGTAATAACTGACTAACACCCAAGGTTACTAACGGCCGTAAATTAAAATTATGAAGATTATATTCACATTAAGTAATACTTAAATTTGTATTTCAATCAGGCGATGAAAAATTGACACTCATTCGAGAATTGCTGTTTGTTTTGACCTTACTATTTTCAGTCATTCTTTAAATCATTTTAAGGCGGCCGCTCAAAATCCAGACATGCTGCTGAGATAGTCAACACTTCACGCCACTTAACAGGATTTTTTCACCTATACTAGAAGCAATCCCACACTATTAGACTTGGAAATTGGCTTATTCATGGATCCTCGCTCAGTCAAAACTCCTGATGACGCAAAAAAAATAATTGAACATTTAAATCTAGACCATATCAAGGTTGGCGTGTTTGATATAGACGGTATATTACGTGGCAAGTATATGAGTCGGGATAAATTTTTTTCGGCACTCGACAAAGGTTTTGGTTTTTGCGATGTTGTCTTAGGCTGGGACTCTCAAGATCAACTCTATGATAATGTGAGCTACACGGGTTGGCACACAGGTTACCCAGATGCGAGTGTGCAAATAATTCCAAACTCCTGTCGCGCAATTCCGTTCGAAAGCAACACACTATTTTTTTTAGGTGAGTTTGACCAACAAGCGAAAAGTATATGCCCTAGATCTGTTCTGCAAGCCAATAAAGCAAAAACGATGGGATATAAAATCAAAGCTGGCTTTGAATTTGAGTTTTTTGTGTTTGATGAAAGCCGTGAATCCATTAGAGAAAAAAACTACCAGAACCTAAAACCACTTGCGCCAGGGTACTTTGGATACTCTGTTTTGCGAAACAGTGTTGATACCGATATTTATCATTCAATTCTCGATCTATGTACAAAAATGGACTTCCCACTTGAAAGTCTGCACGAAGAAACCGGGCCTGGTGTAATAGAAGCGGCTATTCAAGTTGATGGCGGCTTAAATGCGGCGGATAAAGCAGCACTGTTTAAAACATTCTTGAAAATAATAATTCAACGACAAAATAAAATCGCGACCTTTATGGCAAAATGGTCTGCTGATTGGCCAGGTCAAAGCGGTCACATTCACATTTCGCTACTAGATCAAGATAATAATCCGGTGTTTTATGATGCATCCGCTAAAGACAGTATAAGTGAAACAATGAGCCATTTTGTCGCTGGGCAACAAAAACTAATGCCAGAATTTCTAGCCATGATCGCGCCCACTATTAATTCCTACACGCGACTGGTCCCTGGGTTTTGGGCACCTACAGCGGCCAGCTGGGGAATTGATAATCGAACCTGTGCATTGCGTGTAATTCAAGCAAACTCTAAATCTGCTGCCGCATCTCAGCGAGTTGAGTATCGCGTTGCTGCAGCAGACGCAAACCCTTATCTCGCCTTAGCTGCGGCAGTTGCCTCAGGTTTGTATGGCATTGAAAATAAATTAGAATTAAAACCCGGACTGCAAGGCAATGCATATGAACATAAACACAATAAGTCGGCCCAACTGCCTAGCAGCTTATCAGACGCGGCAGGGCTTTTCGGCCAATCTTCCGCCGCAAAAGAATACTTTGGCCTAGCCTTTGTTGAACATTTTTCAGCAAGTCGGCTCTGGGAAGAGCGAGAATTTCGAAAACATATTAGTGATTGGGAACTCGATCGATATTTTGAAATAATTTAATTAAACTACCCCGCCACCTGCGGCTGGGTAGTTATCGAATAGATTTCGCTCCGTGCGAAGTGAATTCGCACGGGCGACCAAGGGGGATAATTCCATTCTCCCCCTTTGGAAACCTCCATGGGTTGTGCCCACAGCAAGCTGCGGTGTACAACCTAAGCAAGCTCTGAATTAACCAGAGTCTGCCTAAGTCGATTATTTGTAATTTTATTACAAATATAAACTAATACATAAACAAACTATTTTGCTATTATGCCTAATTCTTTTAGCAATCAACCTTCAACCTAGCACATCAGTTGAACGGCCTAAAGACGGCTTTGATTGTTCGACTGAGGAAATAAAAAAGCAAGTTAATGGCCTGGTCCTTAAGGAGTATTTTTATAAAGTCAGGCGGGCAATCAGGGCTGTCTTTAGGTTGTAGCAAATTCACCCTTTCGGTGAAACTTGGAACCACTAATAAAGTCAGTAAATCATGGAGTTAAGTCTTATAAACACGATCAACTGATGTGCTAGCCCGCTTTTCTCACAGCACTTCGTAGCGAGACGGTTCAAGGGTACGCTATGACACGTTTTCACGACCGAGAAGTGCGCAGGCATAGTCGACACTATGTCGAGCGCTTGGACCGAGTGAAAACGAGTCATAGTATGC
>QIKQ01000190.1 GCA_003233075.1 Gammaproteobacteria bacterium | reverse complement strand
GGATCTTTTGAGAATATGCTGGAGTATGCGTATCAAGTTGGAAAAAACTGGGTACAAGGACTCGGCTCCAGTCGGTTGTTGTATACGAGATAAAGGTAAGTTTGACATAACAGAACCATTAATTATAACGAGTTGAATTAAGCGATCAACTCGTGATGATTGCCTGCCAAGTAATTGCTCACAATTTAAAATCAAACTGATATTTAAGATCGACAGAGTTGATGTTGTGCGATATTATTTCAACGTGGATATGTTTGGGTGTCCTATTATTACTTGGATATGTTTGGGTGTCCTATTATTACTATTATTACCTTTTACTTAAAATTTCTTTTAAGGTGACTGAAAGCGAGCTTCTTGGCAGTAAATTTATAACTTACCAATTAGCTGTAAAATAGTGCCATGCTTGTTGCTCAGTGTTAAGCTCATGTTAGATATTGTTATAGTTAACTGCCTGCTCCTTTTGATGCACAAACTAGTGTTTGGCTTAGGCAGCCATCAGCAAAGAGCAATGTTCAGTTGAGTATTTTTAATGAGAGTCTTGATTTTAATTGAAACTTTGCAGCTATTTATTAGTCTTAATATTCATGTCGAGCAACGGGTATATCCTTATGTCTAAAAATAGTATGAACAATAAAGATGATAATGAATTTTACTTAAATATGGATTTTCATCAGACAGTGTGTCTGCGACCGGAAGATCAAGAGTGGCTAACAAGCCCTGCAGATGGCGTATCGCGTGTGCATCTTGAACGTATTGCTAAGGAATCGGGCCACGTCACTAGTTTTGTAAAGTTTGAGTCAGGCTCCTATTTCCCTGCGCATACACATCATAAGGGCGAAGAAATTTATGTTCTTGAGGGTGTGTTTTCTGATGAGAACGGCGATTACCCAGCCGGTAGTTATATCCGAAATCCACCAGGATCTTTTCATACACCATTTACCAAAGAAGGCTGTAAGCTGTTTGTGAAACTTGAGCAGTTTAAAAGTGATGATGCTGAACTGGTGGTCATTCGACCTGAAGAGCAACGATGGAGCGATGGAATCGGCGGCTTAAAGGTATTGCCATTGCACGCGTATCATACAGAAAGTACTGCTTTAGTGGCATGGCCAAAAAATGAGGTGTTCCAATCGCATGCGCATATGGGTGGTGAGGAAATCGTCGTGATCAGCGGAAAATTTATTGATGAATATGGCGAATATCCTGCGGGTACTTGGCTACGCAGCCCACACTTGTCCAAGCACTTACCTCGGGTAGAAGAAGAGACGCTAATATATGTTAAAGTTGGACATTTGCAATGAGACGATATTCATATATTGAAGGATTAGGTTCTATTTAAAAGTTATTAAAGAAGCAATTTATAGATGTTACATATCAAATCGATAAAATCAACTCAAAATAAATTTTAGTCTACATCTAAACCTAAGGATTGGTTATGTACACTTGCCTATGCTGTGCTTACAAAATAATTTAAAAATTTGTAATGAAAGGATAGATCGCGGTCATAATCTCGTTTATTAGTTTAGTTATTTTGATGTAACTTATTGTTCTAAATATTATTTGATTGAAGCGTATCTAGATTACTTGATGAATCGGCTGAAAAGGGTTGGAATATGGCATACGATGAAGGATTGGCAGAAAGGATTCGAGAATATTTTCAAAGTCGCAGTGATGTCGTTGAAAAGAAAATGTTCGGCGGTTTATGTTATATCGTGTCACAGCATATGTGTTGCGGAATAGTGAAGGAAACGCTAATGGCTCGGGTGGGAGCAGATAATTATGATAGTAGTCTTGGGAAAAAGCACGTTTCAGAAATGGATTTCACTGGTAAAGCGATGAAAGGCATGATATATGTCTCTCCTGAAGGCGTTGAGACCGATTCTGAATTAGCTGAATGGTTAAATCTTTGCATTGAATTTGTCGAATCGTTACCTGCAAAAAAGAAAAAGTAATCTAGGATTAGTTATGAGTGAAAAAAATGAGTTTAGTAAGTCAGATAAAGAAGAATTTGAGAAAGAATTTGGTGAAAATTATTCTTCCCAATCTGGATGGATAAAAAAACATGGATTGTGGGTATTATTCATTCTAATTTTAGGCATTGCTGCTTCTGTGTATTATTGGTTGGGGCAAGAGGATGATCAAAAGGTTATATCAAAATCAGAAAAACTTGATACTACTAAGAAGGAGCTTAAGCGCCCAAATAATAAGTAAAGAGATTGTTAAGTCATGGAGCTTGGCACTTAGTAGTAATATTTCCTCAAGGGCACCTCTAATAATTGTCTATTTGCACACTGGCGGCGTTGTCGAACTTTTTAAAATGCGGGGTCGCGCAGCGATAGACTGTGTGTAAACTGCGCTTTTAAAAAGTTCTCCGCCTTGCCAGCTCACAAATATACTAATTTTTAGAGGTGCCCTCAATACACTACCTTATTTAAATTCACGTCATCAATATTCAAATGTCTGATGTCTAAAAGTATAAAGATGCGTCGTATTTCTGTCGGTTTGGCGATTTTCTTGGAATGATCAGAGTCATTTTAATAGCGTTACCGTACGGTCTAATATCTTTAATTGTTAGTTAAAATAAGAATCACAAGATGGTTCATTTATTGTAATGAAATTAAATGTAAACCCTGCACTCTTAATTAGTGATGCTTGTCGCATAACTTGCAATAGGGTCTAGTTATTTCTTTGTCCTTTCATCGCCAAGACAGTGACTGTCTATAATCTAAATGTTTAAAACTATTAAAATTTAATTTTGCATCGTTCTTGCAATAGCTCGTTATACCGAAGAGAGTCATTAATTTATTTGGATGGGGAAATCAAAGTGCTATTGAAATCAGGAAAAATAAAAAAAGTAGTTTTTTTAGTGGTTTTTATGTTCCTACTTGTGGGGGCAGCATACGCTGAGAAAGAGCAATGTAAGAATTTTGACGATGTGTTGGAGGAAGTAGAAACTGATGCTGAAGACGGTGTACTTTCGTCTGTTTTTATATTAGGCAAGATGTATCAGGAAGGCAAGTGTATGAAGAAAGATTTTGAGCTTGCGCATAAATGGCTGTCACAAGCAGCGGCTAAAGGTCACGCTGAAGCTAAATTTTATTTAGGTCTTTTATATTATGATAAGGGCCCTAAAAAAGATTTCGTGAAAGCACTTATTTGGTTTAAGCAAGCGTATCAAGCGGGTGATACTAATTCGATGTACTACATGGGAGAAGCTTACTTGTTGGGCAAAGGTGTTCGTAAAAATCAGAGACAAGCAGAAGTCTGGTTGAAACATGCTTCCGTCAGCAATAATGATCCACGTGCGCATTACCTCATTGGTTATTTGTACCATAAGGGCATAAAACGAAGACAAAATTATAGAAAGGCGTTTAGCTGGTACGTTAAGTCTGCCTTACTTGGTTATAATGAGGCGCATTATAAAATAGCCTCTTTTTATGATAGAGGAATAGGCGTACGTCGCAGTAGTGTTAAAGCCTACACTTGGTATAGCATTGCGGAAAAACATGGTTATAAGCAGCAAGCACGCCGAAAAAATCGCTTGTCCAGATCACTGTCTGCCGATAATATAGCTAAAGCGAATAAAATGATTAAACGCTATATGAAAACAATTGATTACCCGGAATATCAATAATTAGGCAGTAGTTTACACAGCTAAAAAGTTAATAAAGCCGGATAGTCGATAGACTATCCGGCTTTTTTATTGGGAGTAATCTTCGTGCTAAAAAAATTAAAAATTAAATTATTTGTGTTTATTATTATTTGCTTAGCATCTATTGTTCTGCTCCTATTTTTCGTCGAACCAATTCGATCCTCTGTAGTCCAATTCATTCGTTACGATACAACTATGCGTGACTCAATAAAGCACTATGGACCCGCTGCTCGTCTTAAGCTTAAACCACTGTTTGAAAAACAATCGATTGCTTACCCGCCTAAAAAATTGACTTTAATAGGAATTAAAAATGAACGTTTGCTCGAAGTTTGGGCTAGTAAAGACCAGCAATGGTTACTCATTAAAAAATATCCTTTAACAGCGTTTAGCGGTGTGCTCGGACCGAAACTAAGGCAAGGAGACAAGCAGATACCAGAAGGGCTTTATCGGCTTAATGCATTTAATCCCAACAGTCGTTATCACTTATCATTACGCATAAATTACCCAAATGAATTTGACTTAAAGCATGCAAAAATAGAAAAGCGAATTAAACCAGGTAAAAATATCTTTATTCATGGCAGAGCAGCGTCAGTGGGTTGTTTGGCTATTGGTGATTTAGCTATCGAAGAATTATTTGTCTTAGTTGCTGATACCGGTAAAGAAAATGTTGCGGTCATCTTAAGTCCGCTCGATTTTCGTAAAAAGCATAAAGCCCTTAATATAAAAGGTTCAAGCTGGTTGCCGCAATTATATAAAAATATTAAAAAAGCATTCATTCCTTTTGGATTAAACGGTGAAAATAAATTGCCTGATGGTGCTTAGTTAGTTTATTTCCAAACTGGCGATGTCGAAGGAAGAACATCAGAGTAAGTATTTCGTCCATGACATGAAAATTTGCTAAATATTGTTGTTTTTGAGCTAAGGTTACTGATTTCATTGCGAAATTAGCAGCAACAGAGATGGAACCACGAATAGAAAGCTGATAAAATTTACTACAGTATTTAGTGAGCATATGATAATAAAGTACAATGAACCAGCAAATTCCAAACGATCAGTTTAGTTCTAAAAAACGACTTTTAGTTTTTTTTATTTTACTGCTCGCCCTCGGTCTTTATATATTTGGTGTATTTGCACCATTAATGACCGTTAAAAAGGCTATTTTGTTTATCCCTATTTCAGGTAAGTCGGCATCTATAGCGGATGGATTATGGCAATTTTTACTTGATGGCAGTTATGTTTTATTTTTAATTATATTTGTTTTTACAATAATATTTCCCTTGTTCAAATTCTACGTTCTATTTAGCTTATGTCGAAGCAATAAAAAAGATAGAGCTAAAACTCAACATACTTTGCAACGTCTTGCCAGTATAAGCAAATGGTCGATGTTAGATGTCTTTGTTGTTGCGATTTTAATTGTAGCAGTTAAGATAAGGTCATTATTAAAAGTAGAAGTACATTATGGACTGTATGTATTTTCCATATCGATAATAATGACAATGTTGCTTACTTATTTTTTGGCGCATCCCAAAAAAACAGCTAACAATCATGCTGAAAATTCTGAATAAAGTAGCGTATTCTCGCTAAATATAAGCATTAATTATTTATTGTTTTTAATTTAAACGAATTTTGCTAATTTTCCTATTTCATAGTAATTCTTGCTATAGGAAAAGCAAGCGAGGTCGATAATTAAAGAGTAAATGTGGTATGAGGAGTACATATGTCTAGTAAAGCAAATACTCAATCTAATGCGCAACCCGATTTAGATTGGAGTCAAGTAAAGGAAACTGTTTTGTTGCTTAATTTGGCAGTTGCTCAATTAAAAAATAGTATGAGTGAGGGCGATGAATCCGTAGGCAGTTTAGCTCAGTCTTTAACCTTTGTAATGGGCAAAATGCGCGTTATTGAAAGTGCCGCTCAAGATTTAGATGATTGTCCTATAAAGCAAACTATTCTTGGTAATTGGACTGAAGTTAATGCAAAGGTGCAATCAATCATAGTTGCATTTCAGTTTTATGATAAGTTAACACAGCGACTTGGTCACTTATCTTATAGTTTAGCGGGCCTTGGCGAGTTAGTTGGTGATCGTGATCGACTGTATAGTCCCTATGAGTGGCATGGACTTCAGGATCTAATTAAGTCAAAATACACCCTGGATTCCGATAAAAAAATGTTAGATGCAATTGTTAATGGTTCGACTGTGGAAGAAGCGTTAGAACTTGCAAAAGATGATGCAAATGATAAGAAAGACGAAATAGAGTTATTTTAAGTGCATATAAAAAATCTGCTGCAAGTCATCGACTTTGCGAGTTTACGAAGTAATCTCGTAAGCTAAGTAATTGAATTAGCGAGATTGCTTCACTCGCTGCGCAAGCTCGCAAAGACGCAGGTAGATGCGCCGCACTCTTTGCTCCCCATCCAAAAATTTGATAATCTGTACTTATCCTATGTAATAATAATGAGATTTTAGAATGTTTGCTTATAATATAGATTATAAGCGGTATTTAGCTCTGTATCTAATATTGTTAATCAGTTTAACGGTTTTAAGTGCTTATAATGAGCATATCTTGAAATGGGTTGCACAAGCAATTTGGGTCATAGTAGGTATACCGCTGTTGCTACTTACCTTTAGACGATTTCCATTAACGCATATTACTTATTTTTTTATATTATTACATATGTGCATATTGCTCACGGGCGCACACTATACCTATCAAAAAGTCCCTCTAGGCTTGTGGTTCCAAGATTGGTTCGAGCTTAGTCGTAACCATTTTGACAGAGTAGGTCATTTCGCTCAAGGATTTGTTCCAGCATTAATAGTGCGTGAAGTATTAATTCGACGTTCTTGTTTGCAACCCGGAAAATGGTTATTTTTTCTAGTGGTTTGCGTTTGTATGGCGATTAGCATGGTCTATGAGTTTTTAGAATGGGCTATCGCAATCAAATTTGGTAAAGAAACTTTAGCGATGCAAGGCGATATTTGGGATACTCAATGGGATATGTTAATGGCTACTGTCGGTGCAATTCTAGCCCAAGTATTATTTCGAAATCTACAAGATAAGCAATTAAATAAAATGCATGCTCATTAATTATTGATTTGAGTTTAGGTTATGAAGAAGATTCTCATTATTGGCTGTGGTCGATTAGGAAAAAACCTCGCCGCTAAGGAATTAGCTGCGGGCAATCAGGTAATCGGCGTATGTCGTAGCAGTACATCTAAAGAGCAATTAGAAAAGTTAGGCGTAATGGCGATTAGTTGCGATCTCGATTCTAACCCTGACTTGAACCAGTTATCATTAGCAAAGCCGAATTATCTTTATTATTTGCTAGCGCCAGACAGTAAAAATGATAAAGATAATCGCATGTCTCAGATACTTAATTGCATAGACAATTTTAATAAACTAGAAACAGTGGTACTTATAAGTACAACTGGCGTCTATGGGGATTGCGCGGGTGAGTGGGTCGATGAAGCGCGAGTGCCAAAACCTTTGGCTGCACGAGCGAAAAGACGTTTGGATGCAGAAGCTAAGTTTAATGATTGGGCGAAAAATAATAGCTTATACAGTTTAATATTACGAGTTCCCGGTATTTATTCTGCTGATCGTTTGCCATTAAAACGAATCATAGATAAAGTAGCAGTTCTTAAACCTAGTGATGCACCATTTTCAAATAGAGTGCATGAGCTAGACTTAGTTAATATATTATATTTATCGATGCGAGCGAAATTAAGTCAAGAAATACTAAATGTTGCAGATGAGGTGCCCAGTACTATGAGTGACTACTTCTTGGCAATTGCCAAAAAATTCAGTCTACAAACTCCCCCCTTAATATCGAGACGGGAAGCCGAGAAACAATTTAGTAGCGAAATGATGAGCTATCTCAGTGAATCAAGAAAAATTGATAATCGTAAACTAAAAGAGTTATTGTCATATGAGTATCTCTACCCAGATCTCAATTCAGGTTTAAATCAATGTTTAGAGGAAACTGAACAAAAGGTCAATCATCGTGATTAATCAGTTTAGCAAGCCCTATTCAGAATCTTGTGATATGAATCAAGAAGTAATTTCAAAAGTACTCGAAAAATATCTTTTAAAATCTGGAGTCATATTGGAAATCGGTTCTGGTACAGGTCAACATGCGGTTTATTTTGCAAACAAGTTTCCCAATTATACTTGGCAGCCTGCAGATGTAGCGGAAAATATTCCTGGCATGAAACTTTGGTTTGACGAGGCTCAATTGAGTAACATCAAAGAACCGGAAATTTTGAATGTAGATGATTATCATGGGTCTACCGATTCATTCGATTTTGTTTATTCTGCGAATACAGTACACATCATGTCGTGGTCACAAGTGGAGAAACTGTTTAAGATTTTGCAGACTGTTCTTAAGCCTGCAGCGATTTTTATTTTGTACGGTCCATTTTCTTATAATTTTAAACAGACTAGCGAAAGTAATCAGCGCTTTGATTTGTGGTTAAAAGGCAGAGACCCACTCAGTGGAGTTCGAGATTTTTCGGATTTAAATAAATTGGCTAGTGACAGTAGCTTGGTCTTTCAGACGGATATTGAAATGCCAGTTAACAATCGCATATTGGTTTGGAAAAAAATTGAATCCTAATTAAATGTTACCCTGATTTCCCATATTTGGCTAAATGTGTAAATAATATGTAATTGTTTGTAAAATTGTTAACACATTAATTTCGTCTTAAGCTCAGTTGACAGATACTCTATCGTATCAAAAGCAACAGCTTGAGAAGCGATATGCGAAAAATTACACTGGTTTCAATTATATTACTTATGATTATTATGCTGTTGGCCGTATTGACGACAAATCAAGCGTCACGTTTAGAAGTTAGTAAAACTCAAGTTAGTTATAAATCAGTTTTACAAAAACTTGATAATCATAAGAAAGCTCTTCAAGTCCGTTATGCGAATGCTAAATCTAGTAGTGATAAAAAGAAAATTATTCTTATTGCTAGAGAAAGATTAGTTGGAGAAATACTAAAATCTATTATTCCGTCCTGGTATGGAACCTTGTGGGCTTATGAGGGCACCACACAAACTCCTCGGCAGGGAGAAATCGCTTGCGGTTATTTCGTTACGACTGTCTTAAAACATTCCGGCTTAGGACTAAATCGAGTTAAGCTAGCGCAACTTGCCTCCGAAACAATGATTAGCATAATCAATAAAAAACGAGCTATAAAACGATTTAGAAATTTACCTTTAGGTAAATTTATTAATCAAGTTAAAGACTGGGGTAATGGCTTGTATTTGGTGGGCCTAGATAACCACACGGGTTTTATTTCAAATGAAAAAGGTAAAATATATTTTATTCACTCATCGTATCTATTACCCTTTGGCGTTGTAAAAGAACTCGCTAGTAACTCCTATATATTAAGAAACTCTCGGTATCGCGTATTAGGTAAATTATTTACTGATGATTTATCAGTGCTTGCTTGGTTGAATTCAAATTAACAGTGGCGTGACTTTGCTGGCTTTAAGCATTACTATTGACGCTCCATGAATCAATGCGAATGAGTACTTTTATGAAAGTAACTTTATTTCTTTCATTATTAATATTTTTACAAATTAGTGTTTTTGCTAAGAATCCATCGAATGTTTTTTACTTACAAAAAAACAAAGTGAACTGCGAGTGGAAAGTTTTTTCCTTAACGAAAAATATGAAAATTGTAATTAATACGACTGAAAAGTGTCCTACCAATTTGAATTGGGACTCAAAGAAAAAAGCAATATACTATACGATTGATAGTACATTTAGTATTTTTCACTTGCTTGGATCGAAGAAAAATAGACTCTTAGCAAAACATAATCATCCGGCCGCAATTCCTATATTATTTTGGGTAGATCAAAAGACAGGTTATTCTAGGCACCTTTATATGTTAGAAGTGAATGTAAAGGACATAACTAAAGCACAAGCCAAAAAATCTAATTCAGATTATTTTTATGATTATAAAGGAAAAAAATATCCACTATCTTACGTCTATGATGGTGTGCCGCATATGGCGTTTGTCGTGGAATTAGTGAATGATAAGTGGAAAAATATTAAAACTTTTGCCACTACTTATTACTCTAGCGCTAGCTTGGGAATTATGCCGGCGTTTAAGCTCATGTCGACTAGTAAGTATATTAGCAAGCCAAAGGATAATAGTGCTTACGAGGTAAAAAGCGTAAAAAGCGTAAAAAACATTAAAAAATTAAATCGAGGCGAAGCCATACTAAAACGACTGGGTAAATTGGACGATGATGAAGTAAGGATATACTCTGGTCTTGATGGTGCAAAGGTTTATTGCAAGTCTGTTTATGGCGATACCTCGCATGGTTTTGCTCCAGTAATCGTAGCACCTATAAAGCAAAAGTCAATTTTTGTACTGAAGGGTGATTTGCCAACACAACTTACTATTCTGACTAATAAGAAATGGCTATTGGTTCGCGAGGAACACTATGCTCTTGGCAAGGCATTTTTATATAATCTAAGTAGTTCGCAACCACAGCATGTTTTAAAAAACGTCTTGGTTTGATGAGTTAATGAAGTTGTAAGGTAAAATTTACTTTTCAGAAATTGAATATTGCCCTTAATTGCTCGCTTTCTTTTGCTTTGAGTGGGCGATGTGTGGATAATATGAAAATGCTTTCGATACACTCATTAAAATAGGGAATGGTGAAAGACATTGTTTCAAAAATCTAATTTAAATTATAAAGCATTATTGCTTGTATTTTTTCTACTTAGCTATTCATTTACAACCTTCGCCTGTCGTTGCGTGCCACCCAAAGTGGTTAAACAAATTCAAAGGCATAACTTAGTATTTGTGGCACACATTACTTCTTTGCGTGAAGTTAAAGCAAGCAAAAATATATCAGCACACGTGATAGCAGAATTTGAAACCAAGGTTGTTCTTAAGGGTAAGGCGAGTAAGCTAAAAACCTTATATGGCGGTTTTGGGGGAGGAAGTTGTAGGATGGGATATGGAATTGGCAAGGATTATCTCATTTTTAGCAATAATTCTACTACAATTTCTCATTGTAGTGGGAGTAGAGAAATCTGGAGCGGTAATAAAAATCATCAGAAATTTTTGCAACAAATTAAAAGCTATGTGAAAACTGGAAAAGCGATGGATATGGACTTTAATGATTTAAATTAAGCAAGTTTAATAATATTTATTATTGAATTATTTTAAACACGCCATCTTTATATTTAAGTTTATTATGAATGTTGCAAACAGTTCTCCAAGCACTTGCTATCGATTGTCTATTTTGTATTGATATGAGGTCATTCTTCTCTTTTAATCGCCAAAATGGATTATTTTTAACCGGAAAAGATGGCGTTGATTTTTTTTGTTTTTTCCATTGTTTTAAGCTCAGTTTTTTCGTAAGCGCCCAAGTATAACCGCCATCAATAGTGGATTGTTCATAATAACCATCAATGCCAGGTATAGAATAATTAATTTCGATTGCTATTTTTCCACTCTCGCTATTTGTAAAATTAAACCAAAGGGGTTCAGCGGAATGATTCGCTTTTTTTATGTTGGATATCATTTTCCAACTTTCGCCAGCGTCATAGGTTTTAGCTAATTTTATATCACCAGAGCCTTCTACATTCCATAGCGTCATAGCCCAGCCTATGCCACTTTCAAGTATTTGCATTTGTACTATTTCACTGCCATGTATTGCTGGCATAACTTCGTTCCAGCTTGAGCCATTATCAACTGTGCGCAGTAGAATGGATTGAATCGTGGCGTGACCGACGGTGATGCTGGTATATAAGAATAGCTTGTCGCCATGACTAACAAAACCATAATTGCCATCTGATGTGCGGAAATAGGGCTGGTCCTTTTCGCCGATAAAATTTTGCGCCCAAGATTTCACTTCTTTACTAGTTTGATTATTGAATTTGATTTTGCAGGATTTAGTAAGACTAAAACTAATTGGCAGCCAGATTAAACTAATAATAGAGAAGATTAATAGGAGGTGTATTTTTAAGTGTGGGTGCATATTGCTTAATATGCTACCACAACAGCTGGGTGCTAGCGAGAGTTCAACTGTTGTGTCTAGCTTTACCTAACCTGTGTTACGCATGCCCGCAGATATTGCGTTAATTGATCTAAGCAGGGGATCAAACCAGGGCGATTTTTCTGCATCATCACTTGATAAGATTCTTATTTCTTTAAGCAATTTAATCTGAATATGGTTAATTGGGGTTAGATAAGGGTCGCGGCGTTGTAAGGATAATGCCAAAGTTGGATTTTCTTCAAGCAATCCTTGAATGTTGGCGATATTTAAAACTTGGGTAATCGTTTTTTCGTATTCGGTTTTAATTTTATCGAATATGAGCGCGCGATTTTTTTCATCCGTATAAAGCAGGGAATATTCTTTGGCGATATTAAGCTCACCTTTATAGAGTGCCATTTGAATGTTACTAAGCAAAGACCGAAAGTAAGGCCATTCAATGTACATGGCTTGTAATTTCGCGAGGCGCTCAGGTTCATTGTTACGCCAATTTTCTAAGGCACTGCCTAAGCCGTACCAAGCCGGCAGGGTGTGTCTGGCTTGAGCCCAGCCGAACACCCAGGGGATTGCACGAATGGATGATTTGGAACGATCAGCTTGTTTACGATGTGACGGTCTGGAGCCAATGTTGAGCATACCAATTTCGCGTACGGGTGTGGCTTCGTAAAAATAATCGAGAAAGTGATCTGTATGATCACTTAAATCTCGATACGTTTGTTCACCTATTTTTGCGACTTCATCAAGTATGCCGAGGTAGTCATTTCGGTCTTCAGCTTGTGTTTCGATAGTGCCAGTGCTGGCTTTCATTAAACCGGTGATGCCCATCGTCAGTTCATAAATTGCAGTTTCGAGATTCGAATATTTATACGACAGCACTTCACCTTGTTCGGTAAATCGAATTTGTCCGTGAACTGTATTTGTCGGTTGGGCTAATATTGATTCATGTGTAGGACCGCCACCGCGACCGATTGTACCGCCACGACCATGAAATAGGCGACATTTAATATTTTCACTGTTCGATAAGGCGATAATTTGTTTTTGTGCTTCGTATAAATTCCAACTAGAGGCGATGATGCCACCGTCTTTGCAAGAATCAGAATAACCCAGCATGATTTCTTGGACTCCGCCAGAGGCGTCTAGCAGTTCACGATAGAGCTTGTTTTTGTATAGCTTGCTTAAGACAGGTTGTGCATGTGCCAAATCTTCAATCGTTTCGAATAGAGGCGAGATATTTAAATTGTTATAGTTTGAATTATTTTCACAGTCTAATAAGCCCGAGATTTTTCCTAGCAGCATGACTTCTAATATATGGCTTGCATTGTGAGTCATCGAAATAACGTATTCGCCAATCGCTTTAGGGCTGACATTTTTGCGCATGCGCTTAATGAGCTTGAAGACTTCGAACGTCTCTGCACTTAATGGGCTGAGTTTATCGACAAGTGTAAAATCTTTGTACGGCTCAGACATTGCTTTGTCAATTAGGACGATTTTTTCGTCTTCATCTAACTCTAAATAATTATTTGATATGCCGCTTAGTTGAAAGTATTCTGAAATCGCTTGGCTGTGCACAGTTGATTCTTGGCGTATATCTAAATTCACTAGAAAAAAGCCAAATGTTTCCACGAGTCTAATTAAATCTTTAAGCTTAGCGTCGGCGATATTTTTATCGCCATGCTGGCATAAGGAATTATGTATCAGGTTTAATTCATTAAGGAATTCGTTTTCGTCGGCAATGCATTGATTCGTCCGTTTTTGATCTTCACCGTTTAATCGAGCTTCAACCCAGGATAGATTTTGATTTAGTCTATAATCCAGTGTGCGTAATTTTCGGCGATAAGGTTCATGGCTAAATAGTTTTTCTCTTTCAATATAGGGTTGAGGATAATTTTTTTCATCTGCGGCCAAACTCGTTAATAGTTCTGTCGAAATAGTGCTTAAGTCAATTGAGTAAGTGAGCACTTGAGTTAAGGCTTTTACGCGTCGAGAATATTCCTCAAGTATTTCACGAGTATGAAGTAGTATTGCGTTTTCGGTCGTTTCAGGTTTAACGAAGGGGTTGCCGTCACGATCGCCGCCTATCCATGAGCCAAATTTCAAGAAACTAGGCACCTTAACTTTGAGTTGGTTATTCTCGTCTACGCCATAACTTTGGAAAACCGCTTTTTCCAAATTACGATAAATTTCTGGCACTGCTGAAAATAAACTTTCTCGAAAATAAAATAAGCCGTTTCGAATTTCGTCTCTTACCTTTGGTTTAAACACGCGAACTTCATTGGTTTTCCACAACACTTGGATTTGATCTTCCAAGGATTCTGTAATTTGTCTTTGCTCTTCTTTACTCAGCTTAGTTTCTTCTAATTTCTCAGCAGTTTTAAAAATTCGACGATAGGACTCTAAAATAGTGCGCCGTTTTGCTTCAGTTGGGTGTGCGGTAAACACAGGAATGTAGGCAAGTCCGTCAAATAAAGTTTGTAGATTATCTGCACTTAGACCGTCTACCATAAATTGGGTCAGTGTATCGGTAAAGGAGCCTTTCCAAAGTGGCCCACCTTTTTTTATTTGACATCGACGAATAAAATGAGAATGTGCTTCTTCGGCGATGTTGACTAAGCTGAAATAAATATTGAATGCCCTTAAGACGTCGGTGCTGGTGCTCGCATCAAGTGAACTAATTGTTGCGTTAAGTTCTTGCTTGAGTTCGTCACTGTGATTATTTTGCAGTTTGATAAAGCCGGTACGTAACTTCTCAACTATGTCGTAGACAGAAGGGCCGGCATTTTCTCGTAGTATATTGCCGAGTAAATTACCAAATAAACGTACTCGAGCACGTAAATGTTTATCTTGAGATAAGTGAAGTTGAGCGTCACCAGAGCGCACTGTATTTTGCACAGTCATAATTTTAGAGTTCTACCGTAGTTTGTCGAATCATTTGTGAAACAAGCGGGCTTGAAAATCATATCAGGAAGATCAAAAAGTAACTAATTGAAATTATTGCTTTTTACTTTACCCAGCCCGTAGAATTTGGTTATTATACGTGATTTTCAACCTAAGTGCTTCAGCGAAGTGAAACAGCAGCCATTAAGCTGTTAATAGGTCGCTAATTTTCACTTATTGAATAAATAAACTTCCGACAATTCAGGTATGAATTGTTCAGGGTTTCAATATTCCTGCGACACAGGGAAGTGTCGCCAAAATCGATCGCACTAAGCGATAGATTTTGTGAGACAAGAAA
>QIKQ01000081.1 GCA_003233075.1 Gammaproteobacteria bacterium | reverse complement strand
ATTATGGCATGAACGGCACAATAATTTGCATGAAAGGAATTGACGGTGCCAATGCTGAAATTATCGATACTCAAATGGATGATGGTGTCTCGAATACAGGATCGGTACGCGGTAATACAGCTAATAACTCCAACAGTGGCGCAACTAGCTACGTTGCAAACAACATTTACAATATTTGTCGCAAGTTATAATTCGAAATTATCTCTAGCTTAAACAAGGGCAGCACTATGCTGCCCTTGTCTGTGCCTAGCAGAAAGATTGTAGCCAGTAGGACAATGCCATTAACTTAAGGCGCAAATACAAAATGACCTTACCTGCTCTAGTGTAGACGGGAGCAGGAAACTCCTGTACTCGGCGTTTTCCAAACGCCTCCTACAGGCTACGATATTGACAACAATACAGTAGCCCGTCAGGAGCGTAGCGAGTGCGGGACGGCCGAAAGCGACACAATTGATTTTTAGACTTCCCCGCATTTCGTGTTCTTCGAACACTGCTTGCGGGCTACAAAAAAAAGAGGAAACCTTTGCCTATCCGTTCAAAACAATTAACTTACTCTCGATGCTCTAGGTGCTGACAAATTCCATTCGCTAATTCAAATTCAACCCGCATATCATTTAGCCGATTCTTGCTAGCTTCCCTTAATAATAGGAAACATTGTTTTTTCTGCATCATAATGTAGTGGCGACTTAATGAGGCTAAGGCCAGTGGCGATCCCATGGTCGCGGCCGATTTTAATTTTTTCTCGCCTATTTCGACATTGCGTTCGACACAATCTGTAAAATCAACATCATGCAGATCAAAGCTGTAATTACCTAAATACAACAGTCCTGCGTGAAATGTTGCTTGATCATTATTTAACTCACTCGCAAGTTGCATCCAGTCCCAAGCCTGTTTGATTTCACCCGCGGCACGCAACAAACTAGAATACTCATAAGCCAGCAAGCCATTTGATTTTGCGATGGCTTCATTTGCTTTAAATATCTCAATGGATATAACATTGCTTAGGACTAATTGTACCGCTGCCAAATCATTATTTCTTATTACTAATTGCTTTAATTGCTCTACTGATGAATCCACTAAAAATCCTAAGTCATAAAATTCAAACGAGCACCTTAATACAGTTAGGCTTTCATCGTTAAGTTCTGTTTCTGTTGCCAAACTCTCTAAAAAATCACCGCCAACTTGTTGAGTGCCATTCACAAAATCGATTAACATCGTTTCAATTATTTTTGCGTTATCCGCTTTTTTCTCTTTGAGGTAACTTAGGCCAACTAAAAAGAGCATTCTCGCCAATTCTTTGCTTGGATTGCTGGCAAACGCTTTGTTATTGACACTTTTTTCAAGCGATGTGATTCTCGATTCATTGAATTCCGCTTGACCAAGTTGAAGTTGAAATAAAGCGGGCAAGACTTCGATACTGCCAAACAATAAACCAATCTCATATTTGTCCATTAATAATTTTTCGGAGATATTGCATTTTATCAGATTATTTGCAATGGACTCTATGCAAGGAATATTGTTTGCAGCTAATAATTCTTCGGCCTGGTTCTCCTGCTGCATAATGCGAGCTGAATCAGTCGTATTATTGGCATTTAGGCACAAATACAATTTTGATTCCGTATGATAATTTTTACTTAAGCCAGCTAACTCTGCCAGCAACTCCTGAGTATTTTGAGCTTTGTGCTGTAGATCAATCCGTACTGACAAGTATCTCGCTGGTAAAAACCCTAATTCTACCGCTTGGCCTAACAAATCATCAATTTCTGTTGTGCTCAAAGTCGATTGCCGTTTTGAACAATCAAAAACGACACTAATAAAAAAAGCCTCTGCTATATTAGTTTGCCTTGAGGTTTCAAGCTCAGAATCAATTTTTGATATCTCGCTCCACTCATTTTTTTGAATGGCTTGCTTAATTCGAGCAAGCGCCTTATAGAAGTGAGCATACGGCCGGTTTTTCTCAACCGCTAAGTCAAGCCAATACACAGCGTCGGCTGGACTATTGTATTTTTTAATAAATTTACCCGAATAAAATAACCAGAGGACAAGTTCAACTTGCTGTTCTTTCTGTCTATAAGTTTTTATAAATTCTTCACTTACTTCATCTCCGCTAGCTAGCGAAGCCTGCTTGCTAAGAGCTTCAACAAATAAATTAAGTTGAGTTGCGCCTACTCCTCGAAACCAGACTAAGTCTGTCTCCACTATTTCAATCGCCTGCTCAATAAAATGAGTAGACCAAATAGGCCGTTTTTCAGGATAGGCTAAATTGCTTTCGATCGCTGATGGTCGTCTTTTTACTTTAAGCATAGCCTTCAGCATAAAAACGACTAAAAGCAAAATAACGCCCAAATAAACAATACTGGAATAGGATGACATCATAAAATCTAACAATTACAAAAAAGTAAGTGATTATTTTATTCGATTTATTAACAAATTACACTATCAAAGGTAAATGAGAACGAAGGTGCCTGAGCCACAATATCTGCTGTAGCCCGGCTCTTCACGACTGCAGGGATGCAGGAGGTAGAGCAACGCAGGAGCAGTTGCCGAGAGCCGGGCTACAGCAGATATTGAGTATCGCCCTTCCTATACTAAGTACGCGGTTAACTGTGGGACAGCAGTAAGGCATGTCTTATTTCGGTCGATTATGATTTTTTGATGGATTGTTTTATATAACGATCCCAAAGTTCAGTTTGGAATTTAAGGCTGTATTCATCGCGTTTTTCGTTGCGAATTTTGAGAGCGCCTTGTGATAGGAGTTGCAAGTGCGCAGGGTCGGTTAGTACATTTAAGCAGGCATTAGAAAAATCACTTTTAGTCCATTGTTTTACTACTCTGGCGTTAACTTTATCAATCGCGATCTGGGTGATATCAGCGTCGTCGGGGACGATCACTGGCAAACCACAGCTCAGAGCTTCAATCATTGCCATTGGCAAGCCTTCGCCTTGAGATGTCATAATAAATGCTTTTGATTTATTTAATTCTACAGCTAATTTTTTAAATTTGCATTTTCCATACAGCTGTATATTGTTTTCTAAGTTATGTTGCTTAATGAGTTGTTCAATCTTAAAACGTAAGGGACCGTCACCTACAATCAATAATTTGATATTGGGCAATTTTTTTTTAATTTCAGCAATGACTTCAACCATCAGATCGAGACGTTTGTAAGCGGAGATAAGTCCAACATAAATTAGGTCATATTCTTTTACAACGTTAGGCAAAGGCTTAAATAGATTAAAGTCGTGTAAATTTTGAGGTGTAAACAGAATACTATTATTCACGCCTTTGTTGCTTAGGTAACTTAATGCCGACATGCCGCGCACGGCAATTGCTTTGCCCGACATAACACATTTAAGAGCAAGCCAGCGAAAGCTTTGCTTAGGAAAAGTTAAACGCAAGTCATTTTTACCCATGACATGTTGAATGCAGGGGATATTGAATAGATAAGCTAGCCAAGATGCATAAATACCGTGAGGAATAGTACCAAAGGCAATAATAAGCTTTGGTTTGTGTTTAATTAAAACCCAAAATAAAAGCATGAAACGGTAAATTTCTGCAAGAACTTTAATTTTTTGAATTGCTGTTGGAGGATTAATGTTATGAATTTTATTGCCACTAAAAGCTGTGCGTCTAATTAAGAATATGTCGCCAATTTGATTTGAGCTTTGCAAGGGTGCAATTTTTGATTTTAGTTTTTCATCAATCATTCCTGCTAATACACAAATTTTTATTTTATTAGTCATTTATAAACGATGCTCTTTTCTCCATAGAAAAAATAACAGTAGTGTTAGTAATTTCTCACCGTGATTGTGTGTTCTTTTAATATGTTGATCCCAATATATTTTGAGTATGCCAGGATTAAAGATATCTTGATTTTCCACACAGGCTTGAGCATAGAGGTCGCGAACAAAACTCGAATCCTCTCTTATCCAGCTATCGATTGGCACTGCAAAGCCGTGTTTGGCGCGTAGGCTAATTGACTTAGGTAAATGAAGTGAAGCGATTTGTCTTAGCCCATATTTAAGTTTCGATTTATTGATAAGCAAGTTTACAGGTAGCTCAGTTGCTAATTCGATCATTTGACGATCTAAAAAGGGTAGGCGTAATTCCAAAGAATAGGCCATTGTTGCGCGATCAGTTTTTACTAACATTTGATCTGGTAGCCAGTGATTAGCATCATGTTGAAGCATATTGTGTACAATATGGTTTTGCGTAAATTGATTTTCGTAAGTGAGCGGAGGAGATTGAGATTTTAATATTTGCTTCAACTCATTATGATTAAATAGGTGAAATTGTGACATATATTCTAATTCAGGGTTATTTTGCATGAGTTTTAGGCGTCGACTCACTGCAGTTAACCAGCGACGAGGCGCGCTATGACTTAAAAATAGTTTAGCTTTGATCGCAAATAAATAGCTTAATAATGCTCTCAATGGTGCTGGAATTTTTCGAATATTTTTCGCGATTAACATCGAATAATATCTTTGGTAGCCGGCAAATAATTCGTCGGCTCCATCTCCGGCTAAGGCGACCGTGATCTGCTTGCGACTTTCGCGGGCAAGGCTTAGAGTAGGGAAGACAGCGGGGTCAGACAGTGGTTGATCATATGCTCTTGACCAAGCATTTAATAAATTTTCAAATGAGTCTTCAAATTGAATAACCGTGTGCGGACAGCCAATTTTATTTGCTACTTGTTGTGCGTACGCTGTCTCGTCAAAATTTTTGTCTTTAAAGCCAATTGAAAAAGTACTAAATGAAGAGCTTTGTTTGGCGGCCTCGATTGCTATTAATGAAGAGTCAATGCCGCCACTCAAGAAACCACCCAGCGGAACTTCGCTTACAAGGTGTCGTTTTATAACTTCAGGCCAGAGGGCATTAAACTTGTCTTTAAATTCATCTAAGTGTAAGTTTGTATTTGGTTTGAATTGAAATTGCCAATAGGGTCTTTGATTAATTCCTTTTGCGTCAGAGTAATTAGCGTGGTGTCCGGGAGGCAATTGATAGATTGAGCTTACTAAAGTATTTGGACCAGGCACGTGTCGATTTTGTAGGTAGGATTTAATTTGAGACTGGTTAATTTTTTCATTTATCAATGAGTGTGCGAGCAAGCTGCGTATATCTGATGCAAAGGCAAAAAGTTTATTCGTGTTAATGTAATAGAATGGTTTTTGACCTAAATGATCGCGAGCCATGTAAAGCGAATTAATGCGCGGATCCCAAAGGCAAAAGGCATACATGCCATTAAAATAATCTACACATTTTGAGTCGTATTGCAGATAGGCTTTTAATATTACTTCTGTATCAGAGTCGGTACGGAAGCGGTGACCCAGTTTTTCGAGTGTTTTACGAAGTTCAAGGTAGTTATATAACTCTCCATTATAAACGAGCGATACACCGCTAATTTCATCGATTAAGGGTTGTTTACCATTTTCTCTATCGATGATAGATAAGCGCTGCATGCCTAGATAAGTGGGCGAGTTTTCAAAAATGCCTCTTTCATCGGGGCCACGAAACTCAAGGCGCTTAAGCATTGCATTTAGATCGTCAAGTGATGCTTGTTTTGAGTGCGTAGTTTTCAAAACAAAACCACAAATTCCGCACATATAGCTAGCCCTGTTAACTTGTAGAGTTTATAAGATTTTAGTGAGTCAGCTTCTGAATTTAAAAATTTTCTAGTATTGTTCGCTAACTATAGTCTAGCGTTGGTTTCTTACCACTTAAGTTTGACATTTAAGGGGAATAATATGCTCACAAGAGATTAATCGGTTTGTCGAATAAGCCATTCCGATAAGGCGCGAGCCATCCATGCATTACACCAGCGCATTAGGGTGAACTTTTTGATGCGGCTTCGTCTCGCTTGATAATAAAAGCGGCCTTTCTCGTTGTACATATTTTCAATGGACCATTTAATTATTTTTTTAACAAGGGTTCCGTATTCGGGTAAGTGTCTAGAAAATGTAATGATACCTTGAGCCGCGCCGTGAATATCGTGCGGATAATTACGGTGACTCATCCAGCGTGGCGAACCGTCTTCATTGAATAAGTTATTTGCGTAAAAACTAAGTCCTAGATCATATTGATTTTTCCAGTCCCAGTGATCAGTTGATTGCATATAACGATACAGTGCATCTAAGATAAAGCCAGTGTGATAATTATCAATTTTAACGGGAGAGTCTTCTGGTGGGTCTGTGTAATACCATGCACCTTCTTTACTTTGTTGGTTTTTAACATAGCGCACTAGACGTGTAGAATAGACTAAGTACGCGTCGTTTTGTACAAATTGACTAAAGCGCGCGATGACGGCGCCAATTAATATACTGACATCCATGACTCGCATGGTCATTTGCAGGGGCATATAAGAAAGGCAAAGTTCATCTTCTGTGTCTTTAAGTCGCACTAAGTCATTCAAAAAGAAATCAATTGTTTTGCGAACAACATCGAGGTATTCAGTTTTGTGTGTAATTTCATAAGCATCTAAATAAGCTTCACAGACAAAACAACTGACTACTGCATTTGGTGTTTTGCTACGGGCATAAAATCCCAAATCTTGCCACGGATAGTGATAACCCCAGCAATCTCCTGCCCACTGACCAGGCGATTTGAGCTTATACAGCTTTGCTAGTATTTTTTCGGCCTCGGCAAGTAATTTAGGGTCTTTTTTATCTAGATAACGATGTAATAAACCCTGGGCGAATAAGGCTAGGCCTTTTGGGTTGGCTGATTTCCGAACGAGTATATAGGGGCGTATATTAACCGGAAAGCGCATGACCGATTGAATAGCGATTATGCGTGTCCATTTAGTCCAGCCCATAAACAAGCGCACTATGGGACTATTTAAGCCGTCATGTTTGTTATAACCACGATAGTTACGAGCTTTGCTCCAGCGGTAGACTTGATCTAATATTTGTTCCACTTTCGCGGTACTTAAGTCTTCGTCTGAGTTCGTGTTTGTTTTATTTAGTTTGTTCAAATTGTTCAATCCAAATATGACTTAACATCATTAGGTATAACATAAAATAGTGCCATCTCAAGCGTGTGTGTGGTTTTAATTTTAACACCTTGCGGACAAAAACAGGGTTAAATAAACCAAATTTAGTCAGCATTTCGTGACTTAGGTAACGATTTGCCAGTGGTCTTAAATGATCGTTGAAAAACTTAGGCGCGTCAATTTGGAATCCACTTTTGGGCCTATTAATTATTTCACTTGCTAAAAGAGAATTGACACTTTGTTTAAGGTGATATTTAAGTTTACCGTTGGGCATAAGCATTTCTGTTGAGTATCCGGCGAGTGCGGACTTTAGATGCGTATCGACAAAGGGAACGCGTACTTCGAGCCCATGCGCCATGCTCATTCTATCTTCTTGCCAGAGTAAATCATTGACCAATTTTTGTGAGTTTTCGAACTCAAGACAGGCGGCGAGAGGATTAGGCTTAGATGGCCAAGCGTCCTCAATTACATCAAAAGCCGAATCTAATGATGCATCAAGTAAGCGCGGTCCATAGATAATGCGTCGTAGTTTAGGGCTGTCCCATACATTACGAAATAGACCATATACTTTTGGCCAATTCCCTAAGTTTGATAGGATTGAAAAACCACGTTCAGCTTCAGAGTATGGGCTAGGACTGATATTTCTAATTAGGCCTGCGATTGATCCGGCCAAAAGTTTGTTTAGAAATTTGGGACTCACTTTTTTAAGTTTTTGGCAGCGGTATAAGTAGTTATGAATTCGATAACCGCAAAATAATTCATCAGCACCTAAACCTGATAACACCACCTTGATATGTTTTGCGGCGAGTTGCGCGAGCAAGCCAATTTGTAGGGAATTAATTTTAGGCGTTTCTAAATGCCAAACCATGGCAACTAACTGTGATTGTATATCAAAATCGATTGCCTGATGAATATTTTCTAGGCCTAATAGTTCGGCAGTGCGTTGAGCATTAATTGATTCGTTGGGATCATCGCCGATGCCTAAGGTGAAAGTTTTTATTTTGTTTTTATAAATTTGCTTGCTAAGAGCGCACAAGCTCGCCGAATCTATTCCCCCGGATAAATAAGCGCCGATTTCTACGTCCGATGTTGTGTGTACTTGTAATGAGTCAGTCAGTGCGGCCAAGGTTGATGAATAGCTTGAGTTGTTAACTTGCGGCTCAATTTGGTCAAAAAGTGCAGCATACTTACAACTCCAGGTGATTATTTGCCCTGGCTTAAGTTGGTAGACGTTTCTAAATAAACTCAAATTGTTCGGCAAGTAACGAAAATTCATTAATAAGTGTAAATTTTTTGGGTTTAACTCAGCACATTCTTGGCGTTTGCAAAGAATCGCTTTCGCTTCTGAGGCGAATATCAATTCATTGTCGTCTAGAAAATAAAACAGAGGTTTAATGCCCATAGGATCGCGGACTAGGTAGCCCGTTTTTTTTATTTTATCCCAAAGAGCAAAGGCATACATTCCGCGAAGTTGATTAAAACCCTGAATGCCGTACTGCTGATATAGAGCGATAATGACTTCAGTATCGGAATGAGTTTTGAATTGGTAATCTTTTTGAACTAAGGAATAGCGCAGCTCTTTGTAATTATAAATTTCTCCGTTAAAACTAATAACAGTCGTGCCATCAAGAGAATGCATAGGTTGCTGCCCTTGATTTAGATCGATGATGGCTAAGCGAGTATGAGCGAGTGCTACGTGGGTATCTAACCAAGCTTCATGACCGTCAGGACCGCGATGTAAAATAGTATCGCGCATTTTTTCTAATAGAGAGTAATCTTGATTATCTAAGGGCGCTCGGCTAAACCAGCCTGTTAGTCCACACATTAGCTGGCTTTCTTTGCGTGGTATTGATTGAGAACTTGCGGATAGGTTAACAAGCTATCGACAATAAAATTGCTGACATCGATATTCTCATTTATTAATTTATCTCCAATAGTCTTATAGGCGGCTGTCGTTTTTTTAAGAGCTTGATCTATTGCGCTAGTCACCAATTGATAGTCAAGCTTTTTCACATTAAACACTAATTGATATTTTTTTTCTTGCTCGTCTGTGTAACCTCGTCCTGTATTTGCAATATAAAGTGCGGGTACACCTAATACTGCTGCTTCTGAGGCCATGGTAGCACTTTCACCAACGACGAGGCGACAAAATGACATTAAATGATGAACGGCAGCCACATTGCCGCTATAGGCATATGATTTTAATGAATCGGGTAGTGGCGCTTCCGAGGAGATGATGACATTGCCCTTGGCTGCAAGATATTTAACTAGTTTTTCGCTCAGATCAGGTGACCAGCCTGCTTCACCAACATCGTGATTTGCCTGCCAGGAAACAAGACGTAAAAAAAAGTTATCTTTATTTGCGTCTAATCCGTTATCTGTTGCGACTGATTTACTTGCGCTAAAATGATTTGGGTGTAGGTAAGCTAATTCATGATACCCCTTGTAACGCACAAAACGATGTTTGGGTAACCAGGCTTGATAACAATCAGGCACCAAGACACAGGCTGCAAATGGATAAGTGATCGCATTTTGTAGTTTTGCATTTTCTGTATCGTAAAAGACTAACGATGGGATTCGTTTTACTTTTCCAACGTGGGCGATACTCACTCCACCGATCGCTGCCATAATGTCGGGTTTAAATTTACCAACAAAACGGAATAAAGCAATATCTCTTTGAATAAGTTCCTTTCCCAAATTGAACAATCCGCCCTTGTTTAATCGACTTAGTGGTGTGTGTTCGATTGCCAATTCATCAAGTAAATCAGTTGCTATTTCTTTATGTCTGCTAGTAACCGCGACCTCATGTTTGTCGGCTTTTAATCGATTTATTGCATTTTTAAAAAAGTGTACATGCGCAGGATGACTGATGTCAAAAAGTATTTTCATATTCACTGCTGTCCCGTTAACTTTTTTATCTCGATGTTTAATAGTCGCATTCACTAAACAAAATAAGTGACCGATAATATCGCTTTCGA
>QIKQ01000079.1 GCA_003233075.1 Gammaproteobacteria bacterium | reverse complement strand
TTACCGAACTTTATCGTTACCGTTGGCAAGTGGAGCTGTTTTTTAAATGGATAAAACAACACCTTCGTATCAAATCATTTTTCGGTACTTCAGACAATGCCGTCAAAACTCAGGTATGGATAGCTGTATCAGTCTATGTGCTCATTGCTATCATAAAAAAACAACTGAATATCAAGGCGAGTCTTTATTCAATATTACAAATTTTCAGCCTAACTATTTTCGAAACAATACCGTTAAATCAACTGCTTACAGGATGCGATCAAAACATGATTAACCAAGAAAACCTTAACCAATTGAATTTATTTGAGTAATATTCCGGACACTAGTGAAAATATATGTTATTTAGAGACCTTTGCACGGATAGCGAGAAGTTGAGAGTAAGGGGCACCTCTAAAAATTAAGATATTTGTGTGCTGGCAAGGCAGAGAGCTTTTTAAAAGCGCAGTTTATCGCAACGCGAGCCCGCATTTTGGGAAGCTTTTTTCGCAGTTATCTGACTTCGTAGCATTCGTGCAAAGGTCTCTAATTACAAATTAACTTAAATTGATGAATAGAATCCATGATGTTTAGTTTTTTCAATCGCAAATCGGCTAGTGCATACGAAGAGTGTAAGGATATAGTTGGCTATTTTGGAAAAATGCCGATTGCAGTTGAACAAATAAGTCATCATATAGAAACCAATGAGATCTATGAGTTCGATAGAAGAATAAATGATGCAGTTCGAACTCTGGAAAAGCGTAAGCAACAAGGCATTGGTCCTACTCTGGAACGTCTACCCATAGTGAATTTTCTATTTTCTGCGTTTAATCAGAAAAATGCAAGTACAGGAGTATTGTTTGCCAGCAAAGATAAAAAAAACAACGCCTACCCCTTTGTTATTTTTAGTGTATTACGCGATGTAAAATTAATAAATCAGTTATCGGTTGTACCAATGCTGGCTCATGAATTTTTGTTAAAGGCAGCCGAATTATCTGCTATGGATTGGTCAAAACAAACGGTTGAAAACCTAAGTCTTTCGATTGAATCACTTTCGCAATCGACTGATAAAATGAGTAAAGCTAATTCGCTAGCAGCTCAAGTCGAATTACTTAAAGGTACTAAAGCAGTCGAGTTTTGGAAAGGCTTAAATCAATTTAGCGAGCAAAGAAGCCAAGCTTTTTACCTGTCTGCTTTACAAGCACTAATGAATATGATTTTAAGTAATCGATTGTCAAAGACCGTATCTGCGATAAGATTGCCAATTCCGAATGGGCCAAAACAAAAAATCTATGTTATATTTTTGATTCAATTGTTGAGTAAGTGCTTAAATCAACAGATTAAGCAGGTTAAGTTTTTTTGGTATCAAGGTAATGATCACTATGCCTCAAGCTTGATATTTTATTTTCGACAACTCAATGTCAGTGGAATTATGGAGTTATTAGATAGAACATCTAAGGAAAATTCTATCTTGGACTTAGATAAAACTATTGAATCTTTAAGCGATCCAACTCGGCAGTCACTTAATATTGTTAGGCAGCAAAATGGCTCTTTGATGGAAGCATTGTTTCATTGGAAGCATTTGATGTGCCCTTCGTAATTTGTTGAATGTAGAGACTACAAAAGATTAATGCCGAGTAAGTAAAAAAATTATCGAAATTTTAACGTTTAATGTAAAAAATAAACTTTAGGGTACTCTAAAAATAGGCCACGGAGAAGGTGAGACCGGAACGGTCGAGAGGCTGGCCTGGGCCATGGCCGGGAGCGATGCGAGCACACCTCGCAACGACTAATTCCTTTGAGACGCCTCATGTCTTTACGTTTGATAATTATGGGAATTCCTATAATTTTTAGCAACTCATTGTTTAGCACGATTTCATGTCTCAAATAGTAACTCGATTAATTTAATCCTAATTAGCTAGGTTTCATGAAATATTTTCATATTAAGCGGGACAGCAGTCACTCGCAGTATACTTTATAATTTTAGTGCAGTTCTAATTAGCGTCGTGCTTGGCAAACAATTATAGCTTTAGCAGGCTGTGTAGTTTGTTTCCAAAGTCCATTTGCTTTCCATTTTTGACGACATTCTGCAGCAAAAGATATTTCATATCGCATAGTCATTTTGCGATCTTTTTTCATAAAAAATGAAGCGCGCATACCTTGTTGAACTTTTTTATTTAAAAAATCATTACAAGCTTTTACAGGATCAATATTGGCAAAACGGCCATTGCTGTTTAATCGAATTCGAAATGAATGTTTCTGCCAGTTTATGGCTTTACTATTTGTTGTATTTGGAAATGCTTGACTATGCGCTGATTTCTGATCACTCATGTGACCTTTAAATATTGGTAATTTACCAACACCTAACTGAGTTTTAATTAGTTTATTTTGGCCGTTGCAGCGAGCTTTAAATTCGACTGGCATGCTAATTTGCCTAGTTACAATTCGAGTGTAACGCGAGCCATTACTCGAAACGACTATCATCGGTAGCTGACTTTTAGTGCTTGTGCGTAAATTGACTGAGTCTACTGGCCCAGCTGCGAAAGATTGCAATGGAACGCTAAGTATCAAATTAAAGCTTATGAATAGCGTATTTAGTATTGATATTTTTTTTTGAAATCTTTTTTTAAATCTATCGTTAGATTGGTTTTCCATGTAAGTATCCCCGGGTTTTGGCAGATTATTGAGAATAAGTAGCTTGTCTTTCGAGTAAATCCTCTACAAATAAAGCCGTAATAGTTTATTCTTATTAGTTAATCACCTTAACCAAAATTCATGTTTGATTCAAGAACAGATTATGTGATCTTATTGGTGTTTATGGCTATCGAATAGGCTTAATAATGTTTTATTTCCTTAGCAAAAATTTGCTAATTTATCGATATTCCATGTAAAAACAGTCTATACAAATCACACTATAAAGCGATAAATACTCATTCAAACTATCTAATTTAGTAGCGCTAGAGTAAGCATTCGATATAACTAGTTGTGATCTCAAATTTTAAAATTATTTGCAGTCCTAAATAGGACTAGTTCTTATTTTGTGGAAACTTTATAGTTTCGAAAGTATTTGCTGTTGAGTGTCATTATTTGATATTTGATTCAAAACCACATTAAGGAGAATCAAAATAATTAGTAGTTATTAATTTTCTTATATAGACTTAGAATATAACTTAAATAAGTTGTTTATCGGTGCGAATAAAGCCATTAGGTTTTTAGTCACCTTTCTCATAATTAGTTGTCGTTAATTTAGCCCATCAAAATTTTTTTTGTCTGCTAGTAGAATTAAGTTTTGCTTAAAATATTGCTAAATAGCTTATTTAACTAATGTTACTCTTGATGCTGGGGGTAATCTAGGTAGAATAGCATAAGCCGAAAATGGCCATTATGCTCAGTTATTAGACATAAGGACGTTATCGTTATTGTAAAAAAAAAATATTCTCAAAGTATCAGGAGATTCGAATATGAAGAAAATTTTTAATTACGCGATGCTAGCAGTGCTGAGTGTAACGCTCGTTACTGGTTGCGGCAAAATGAAAAAGATGTTCAGTAAGGATGGTAAATCTCATTCTAAGAAGAAAGACGCGGGTCACGGCCATGACTATCGTACTTTTCATGTAGATGGAAAAATTAGTTATGGAAAAATTGGCGATTCTTATACATCAGATTTAGTAATGTATCTTGCTGGTAATCAGTTTATGGTTATGAAAGAGCTAATCCAAGATTTTCAATCTAAGCATCCCAATATTAAAACTGTTTATGTTGAAACAATTCCTCCTGGTCAAATCCTTAAGAAGCAAATCCTTAAGCAAGGTAAAATTCTTGGAATAGAAACTAACCAACACCCGGACTTATTTGCAAGTGTTAAAAAAGCGCATTTAATTAAGCTTCGTGGTAAAGGAATCATGAAAAAATACATGATTTATACTCACAACAAGCTTGAGCTAATGGTTGCTGCAGGCAATCCTAAAAATATCAAAGGTTTCAAAGACCTTGGTCGTGATGATTTAGTTCAATCTCATCCAAACCCATTGACCGAAGGTATTTTTAAATTCTACGGTACTGCAGCTCTTAAGAAAGCTAAACTTTATAAAAAAGTGACAGCCGGTAAAAAATGTAAGAGTTGCTGGGCGGTACCAGGTAAAACTTGGTTTACTGCACGTCACCATCGTGAAACTCCACATAGAATCGAAAATGGCAAAGCAGACGTCGGTATAGTTTGGACTACTGAAGTTAAACACGCTTTGAAAGAAGGCCGTAAAATTGACGGCGTTAAAATTTCAAAAAAATATAACCAAGGTAAAAAAGTTGCCTATGCTATTGGTCCTTTGAATAAAGCTAAAAACAAGAAGAATGCTAAAACATTCATGAAGTATTTAGCGACTGATGCCGCTCAAAACATTTATGTTTCTTACGGTTTTGTTAAAGCTTCGAAAAGAGAACTTAAAATCCGTCGTCTCCCAAGACCAAGAAAGAAAAAGTAAGCAAGTGATAAAGTAATTTAATTACTTTTAAGCTTGACCAAAACCCCTGTGGTCCAAAACGATCTGGATCTCAGGGGTTTTTTCGTTGAGCCAGAACTATTTTAAATATAATTGCTTTCGTCTATTGCGCTATTGAAAATCCAATATAGACTAAAACAGTATTTCACTTTTGTTGGAATGACATATTCTCTTTGGATTGATTTAACATCACACTCGCAATTAAGAAATCTATAACAAAAATAGAAGCGTTCGATTTTAAACGAGGAAGAGTGCTGGCTAGAAAATATGAGATTGTATCAAAACTTGGGCAAGGTTGGGAAGGTGAAGTTTATTTGGTAAAAGAATTGAGTACCGGTATTGAGAGAGCAGCAAAAATATTTTTCCCTCACCGAAATATTAATGATAAAACAGTAAAATTTCATGCAAAAAAACTCCACAAATTACGCGAGTGTTCAATTGTTATTCAATATTTAACTCAAGAGTCTATTCAGTTCAGAGGTTCACCCGTTTCATTTTTAATATCAGAATACGTTGAGGGTGAGCCTTTATCTGATTTTTTATCACGACAACCTGGCCAAAGACTTACACCTTTTCAAGCAATTCATTTATTACATTCACTCGCAAAGGGCATTGAGTGTATTCATCGCTTAAGGGAATACCATGGCGACTTGCACAGTGAAAATATTATGTTACAGAGGTTTGGCTTAGGTTTTGATATTAAAATAGTAGATTTTTTCCAGTGGCAGTCACCTAAGTCTGAAAATATACAGGCGGATGTATTGAATATTATTCGCTTATTTTACGATTCATTAGGTGGTATGCGTTTTTATTCAAAACAACCCAAGGAAGTGAAGCAAATATGTTGTGGTCTTAAAAGCGGTCTAATTTTAAAAAAATATAAAACGGCAGGTCAATTAAAACGGCACATCGAAGTATTGAAGTGGAATTAAAATTGGTTTAAGGGTTTTTAGAACTAGCTAATAAGTTAATGTTTCTAGTGGATTTAACGTTTCATAATTTGAAATGTATTAAACAATATTTTGCAGGTCCAATTTATCTGAAAGCTAAATATATCGTATAAGGAATATATTTACTTATTTGTTTAATTTAAAATTTGCGGTATATTTTAGGTGCTTTAAAAGCACCCCCTAATGCAATTGTATTTGATCATCGTGAAGCATAGAATACATTAATTGAAAGGCTTGAGACCATGCGTAACGTACTTCGGATGTAAATTCTAAACCTAGTCCATATTCTAAGGTCCACTCTAAAGCAGATTGAGAAGATTGATAATCAGATTCTAAGACTCCATAACCAACTGTAGTCTTACCCATAGACTGGTAGACTGGAATAATAGAGTAAGGATCATCAAGCTTATCAATTACAATACTTAATGTCTCCATTAAAGCCTTAACTTGTTTAACGTGATTTTGATTAAACAATACATTCGTTTCAGGTTTAATTTCCATTAAGCGATCATAAAATAGTTCACCTGCCATTTGCGAGACGGGTTGAACTTGTCGCCAAGAGTTTTTAACTATATTAATCTCTTCAGGGGTCATATTAGTTTCTCCTAACACGCACTTAGCTTGATGGATACTTTATGTCTTTAAGTAAAACATATATTTTTAATATTACAAAGGCGTTTTTTTGACGTTCAAGCGAACAAAAAAACGTATTATTAACTTTGCAAATAAAACGTCTTTGTGCATTTTCAGTTAACTTTACTCAATCGATTTTTTCATTACATTCAATAAAGGTATATGTCTGTGTGTTTAGTTTGGTTTAAGAGGCTTTATCTTGTTTTAAGGACTTTTCAGAAGTTTTTGTTTTAATGTCAAACTGTTACGCATACTTTTTATAAGGTTTATATCTGGGCTACTGATTAATTGCATTAATGTCAGACTATCTTTTTTTTAAGATTATTGACTAATTCAAGGACCCAATCTACTAGCCGATAGGGAGGATTGAACTCTTGCTTCAGTAGGGACTCTGTGGGTAAAAATGAGCTTAAGTTATATAAAAAAAATCACTAAGAAAATACAGTATTTTTCTGCTTATAACATTTATACGATTTTAACTTCATTGTTATTTTCTGCAGTCGTTTGCGTCCTAATTATCAGTTCGAAAACAAATAAAACAATTACGAGCGAAGCAAGCCTAGCGCTCTTTACTCACTATGTAAGCGGATACGTAAGTAATCTCCAACAGCAAGATACTCACGAATTGTTTGTTGCAATTAGCGCGAAATTAAATGAAGAGCTGGGACTAAGTTATTTAATAATTAGAGATAAAAAGGGGATTGTTAAATTAGGAATACGTTTTGCTAAAAACACAGCCAATCATTTAGTGTTTCTTAGTAATAAAGGCGAGTTTAAATTATTATCTGGCTTAAATTCAAAATTAATTCAAAAGACGATATATAGTTTTACTGATAATCTCGGAAATTACTTTCAGCTAGAAATGGGGAAATCACATAAATCAAATTCGATTGGGGTGTTAGTTGCTCTAATAACAGTGACGATATTATTTATTGTAGTAAATATTTTTCTTCATTTTCATTATGTTAGAAATCCACTAGGTCGTATTAATAGTAAGGTGGCGTCCAAGTTAGGTATGAATATTAATTCCCGTCAGGCTAGTCAAGCAGGTTTTGAGTTTTTAACGAAAACCAACGACCTATTGCTCGCTCAAATTGAAGATAGCAAAGAAGAAACAGTACTCGCAATGTTTCAGCTTCGCGAGCTTAATAATTCTATCGATGTAAAATTAGTACAACGTACTGAAGAGTTAGAGGTTTCGTACAAAAAATTAGAAGCAGTAAGCCTGCTCGATCCCTTAACGCATTTATCTAATCGGACTTTATTTTCTGACCGACTATTGCATATTTTAGACACATCAAAACGTAACAGAAAGGAGTTTACACTTCTAATAATAGATATTAAAGATTTTAAAATAGTTAACGAACTTCACGGTCATATGGTAGGTGATGACATACTTAAAGAGATTGCGAGCCGTTTTCGACAGGAATTCAGAAAAAGTGACACGATTGCGCGGTTTGGTGGCGATCAATTTTCAATTATTCTTCCTGATTCAGGTGTAGAGTATGTAAGCGGAGTTAAAGATAAGGTACTGTCATGCTTTGACAAAAAAATTGAAATTGATACTTTAATGCTAGAAATTAGTGCGAGTATTGGTGCAGCCGTTTTTCCAACTCATGGCGAGGATGCAAAAACATTACTGAAGCGTGCTGATGGAGCAATGTTTACTGCAAAGCGACTTAAACTTAATTTTAAGGTTTTCGATCTAGAAGAAAATTTTAGACGTATGGAGCAAGATAATTTAGTAAAGGAATTAAAATGGGCTATAGAAAATAATGGTCTTAGTTTAAATTACCAACCTATAATTGCTTTATCAACTGGCCTAGTCTGTGGGGTCGAAGTATTGTGTCGATGGATAGATCCTAATAGAGGCTTTATTCCGCCTGATGTATTTATTCCAATAGCAGAAAAAAACGGACTCATATTGCCGCTGACGGACTGGGTGTTTGATAAGGCTTTGAGTCAAGTCAGTATTTGGCATTCTCAAGGACATAAGATAACAGTATCTATTAATTTATCAGCGGAAAGCTTTTTAGATTCGATGTTGCCAATAAAAATTTCTGCCTTACTTAAAAAGTTCAACGTTGATGTCAATAAGTTATGTTTAGAAATAACTGAAACAGTGACTATGTCAGATCCCGATAGGACTATGAAATTATTAGAGACTTTAAGTAGTATTGGTATTATTATTTCGATTGATGATTTCGGTACAGGTTATTCTTCATTATCCTACTTAAGTAAATTTCATATTGATCAGGTTAAAATTGATCGATGTTTTATTATGAACATGGATAGTTCTGAAGAAAGTAGAATAATCGTCAATTCAACGATTGAATTAGCTCATATGCTAGGCAAACATGTAGTAGCTGAAGGGGTAGAAAATCAGGCGATTATTGATTTACTCGACAAGTATGGCTGCGACAAACTCCAAGGGTTCTACATTTGCAAACCTTGTCCAGCAGAACAATTAGAAGAGTGGTTCACTAAAAGCAATTGGTCGCCATTGCTGCACAATAGTGCTGGCTAAAATTATAATTTAATCTTAAAAATTGACATATCTCGGTCTTGCTTTTATCACTTTGTAAAGGTAGTCCCTTGCTTCTTTGGCGCGCAAGTGACGCCTCAAATATTGATATATTTGTGACGAACTTAATCGATTTATGCGCTCAATCGCACGTTCCCGATTATTAGAAAATAGTGAATAAACATTGCCTATACCAGTATTATAGGCGGCAATTAGACAATACTCTCTGGAAACTGGGTTATGAATTTTTGATAAATAACGGTAATAAAGCAAATTAATATAAGCGCTACCCATCTGAATATTATTTATATAATTTAGCAGGTAATGACTCGAAGGTATTTTATCGAAACCGTGGACCTTTTTATATGCATCACGTCCGCCAGTGTGTGGGACTATTTGCATTAATCCGTAGGCCGGCGCACTACTAATAGCGTAAGGATTAAAATTACTTTCGGTTTGCATAATCGCATAAACTAAGCTCCGGCTGATACGGTAACGCCTTGCGAATTTATTGACATAAGGGCTATAACGCTTGGCTCTGGTATTTAGGTGATTATTAATCATGTGAATTTTTACATAATAGACTGAGGTGTTTGTTCCCGAAATGCGAATCTTTCTACGCTTAGCTTGGTTTTTTACTAGAAAATTAGCGTAATTTTCCGCGCGATAAACCGTCGCTATATTTTGTTCTCGATGATTTTTTACTAATCCATACAGATAAGGTCTGCCACTTAAGCGAGTTATTTTTGCGCTAAACATATCCACTGATCGTGGATCTTTAGGTGTTAGCAGGGTAGTGATAATTGCACTTTTTAAGTTTTTAGTGCTATTGCTTTTATTTAAGGTTTCGATGGTCTCGATTGATATCAAACCAGAATCAAAGTTAATGATTGCACGACTTTTGTAATTTTTCGTGTACTTTACAAACTGGTGACTAGATGGCATTTTTGCTTCAGATTTGCCCCAGCGTTGACCAACTTTTTTCTTATGTTTCTTAAATAGTTTATTATAATTTCGTTTTAAAAAACGTATATCTCTTGCGAGTAGTCGTGGGTTATATTTGTAACGATTCGGTCTGGATTTCAGAATAGTCTTGGCAGCTGCTCTCGGGCTTTTACTAACGGCAACTCGAATAATGTCTGATGGTGTACAAGAACCTACAAAAGCTAAGCTTAGAAAACAAAGCAGACTTATTAGCTGTGCCATTAGTTTATAAATTAAATTTCGATTCATTTCATTAATCTAATTCACAATTTGCATTTAGTCTAGTCGCTCGCTCGATAAATATATAAACGACTAGCCCGCTTTTCTCACAGCACTTCGTAGCGAGACGGTTCAAGGGTATGCTATGACTCGTTTTCGCAACCGACAAGTGCGCAGGCATA
>QIKQ01000360.1 GCA_003233075.1 Gammaproteobacteria bacterium | reverse complement strand
GGGCGAGGTAGACAGCATGACGTTATTCGCGCTCAACTTGAAATTGAATTATTGGATGACCGCCTAATTAAAATAAAAACGCATCAAGACAAAGCAAGGGCCCGCTTGGGTAAGTGGATTGGCTTGGACAATGCGATGCGGCCTCTAAGTCAAACTCTTCCGACTGGCATTCAATTGGCGAATTTAAGTTTCTTAATAGAGCGTCTCGCAAAACATCCCTTGATTCAAAGTGATCAAATTAAAATTTCAGCGAAGCGAAAATTAGTTGATTTAGCGCGCCAAGCCTACAAGCCAAAATTTTCTGTGTATGCCAGTTATGCAGAACGAAAAAACAGAGCTAACTTGGCTTCTGTTGGATTGATGATTGACATTCCTTTTTTCAAGCGATCTCGTAACAACAAGAAAGTAGCGGCAAGCGCGAAAATAGCAAGTGCCGCTGTATTGGCTCGTAGCGAACGTTTGCTGATGCTGAGAAAAAATCTAGTTGATAAGTACTCAAGCTGGCAGCGATTGCAAACGCGTTTTCAACGTTACACGCGGATGCTATTACCTAAGGCGAGATTGAATTCGGTTGCAACAATGTCATCGTATCAAAACAAAAGTTCAGAATTCTCGACTTTGGTAAAGGCTCGAATTACCGAATTAGAAATAAAGCTAAGAGCGATACGCCTGGAAATTGATATTCGAAAAACGGAATCAGATTTACGTTATTTTACTGGAGGTTTGTAATGAAAATTAAAATTTATTTTATGATTTCACTATTTGGTTTGGTCGTTATTCTAAGTAGTTGCAGCGACAAAGACGCCAGCACAAGTAGCGGTAATCAAAACGCATCTGGCCAGGCTGAACGAAAGATCAAGTACTGGGTTGCGCCAATGGATGCAAATTATCGGCGTGATAAACCCGGCAAATCGCCCATGGGAATGAAGCTGGTGCCGGTTTATGACGAAGGGGACAACAGTGATAGTCAATCGGTGAAAATATCTCCGGCGGTCGTTAATAATATGGGCGTTAAAATTGTAACGATTAAAAAAGATATTCTTCCTCGAAAAATCGAAACTGTTGCCTATATCGAATATGATGAAAACAAGATTTACCATATACACATGCGTGCGCAAGGCTGGGTTCAAACGTTAAAAGCGAATACCGAAGGAATGCGAGTTAGCAAAGGTGATTTGTTGTTCGAGTACTATTCTCCTGAGCTGGTTAATGTGCAACAAGAGTACGTTCAAGCTTTGATTCTTGGAAATAAGTCGCTCATTCGCGCCTCAAGGGATCGCTTAAAAGCATTGGATATTCCTCAGCAACATGTCGATGAGTTAACCAAATCAAGAAAGGTCAAGCAATTAATTCAAGTCAGGGCAAGCAAGAGCGGGGTCGTCTCCTCATTAAAAGTACGCCAAGGTATGTATATCATGCCCAATACCGAGATCATGGCTATTGCTGATCTTTCCAGACTATGGATACAAGCCGAAGTGTTTGGTGCGCAGTCAAACTGGGTTAAAAAAGGCCAAGATGCAATTTTAGATGTCCATGACCTGAAAAACCTGGATGGATGGAAGCAGGGCAAGAAGCTTAAGGTTGAATACATTTATCCGAGTTTCAATCAAAAAACTCGAACCCTAAAAGTTCGCTTTAGTATTGATAATACTGATGAATTATTGAAGCCTAATATGTTTGCGCACATAACAATTGATGCGGGCAGCCGCTTGAATGCCATTTTAATCCCCAACTCCGCCTTAATACGTACAGGCCGAACCAAACGAATTATTATCGCTCAGGAAAATGGTGTATTCACACCACGTCAAGTATCAACGGGAATTGAATCAGGTGAATGGATTGAAGTTACGTCGGGATTAAAGCCAGGTGAAAGAGTAGTTATCTCGGGTCAGTTTTTAATTGATTCGGAAGCGAGTTTTAAGGCAAGCCTTAGTCGGATGAAAGAGTCTGACGAGGAGACGCCTAAAAAAGAGCCGGCTAAAAACTTGAGCAAAGATTAAGGGGATAACATGATATCAAAAATCATCGACTGGTCGATTGATAATCGATTTTTAGTTTTGTTGTTGACTGTAATATTTGTGGTATGGGGGGTTTACAGTATTAGAACTACTCCGTTGGATGCCATACCTGATTTATCGGATGTTCAGGTCATTATTAAAACATCGTATCCTGGTCAGGCCCCACGAGTGGTTGAAGATCAAGTGACTTATCCGCTAACAACCGCCATGTTATCAGTGCCGGGTGCGGTCAAGGTTCGTGGTTATTCATTTTTCGGCGATTCCTATGTCTATATTATATTCAAAGACGGCACTGATCTATATTGGGCCCGTTCTCGTGTGCTTGAGTACCTAAATCAAGTCACTGGGCGACTCCCTAAGGAGGCGCGGCCGGCGCTCGGTCCGGATGCGACCGGTGTAGGCTGGATATACCAGTATGCTTTGATTGATAAGACACAAAAACACGATATCTCTGAGCTTCGGGCCATACAGGATTGGTTTTTAAAGTATGAATTGCAAACGGTGCCTGGCGTTTCGGAGGTGGCGACGATTGGCGGCATGGTTAAACAATATCAGGTAGTGGTTGATCCAGATCGTCTTCGTGCCTACGGGATTCCGTTAAACAGATTAAGAAAAGCCATTCAAAATGCAAATAAGGAGGTGGGTGGTTCGGTCATTGAGATGGCTGAAGCTGAATATATGATTCGAGCAACCGGATACATCAAAAATGAACAAGATCTGCGAAATATCCCATTGGGAGTCAATAAAAAAGGCACGCCTATTCTGTTAAAAGATGTAGCCAAGGTACGACTTGGGCCGCAAATGCGTCGTGGTGTAGCTGAATTAAACGGCGAGGGCGAGGTGGTTGGTGGTGTCATAGTGATGCGTTATGGAGAGAATGCGTTGGCGACGATCGAGAAAGTGAAAGCCAAGTTAGAAGATTTAAAAAAAGGCTTACCAAAAGGCGTAGAAATAATTGAAACCTATGATCGGTCATCGCTTATTAATCGAGCGGTCTCAACGCTAACTGAAAAACTTATCCAGGAATTCATTGTTGTTGCTATCGTATGTTTGGTTTTTTTGTTTCACTTGCGATCGGCCTTGGTCGTAATTATTAGTTTGCCAATCGGAATTGTCTTTGCGTTTATAGTGATGAAATCGCAAGGTGTGAATGCAAATATAATGTCTTTAGGTGGGATCGCAATCGCAATTGGCGCGATGGTGGATGGCGCAATTGTCATGATTGAAAATATGCATAAACACATGGAAAAAGCTAAGTACTCCGCTCAAAATCATTGGCAAACTGTACGTCAGGCGACTCATGAAGTGGGCGCACCATTGTTTTTTTCGCTAATCATAATTACATTAAGTTTTCTACCTGTCTTTACACTCGAAGCGCAGGAAGGACGTATGTTTTCGCCTTTAGCATTTACTAAAACGTATGCAATGGCGGCTGCGGCGGGATTGTCGATTACGTTAGTCCCAGTCTTGATGGGTTATTTTATTCGCGGCCACATAACGCCGGAAGCAAAGAACCCGGTAAACAGGGCATTAATTAAAGTTTACCGTCCCTTTATTAGCGTTGCGCTAAAACATCCTTTGCTGATCATAGCAATCTCTGTTGTTGCAATGGCTTCAATGATGGTTCCAATGACACAGGTTGGATCTGAATTTATGCCAGACATTGATGAAGGTGATTTAATGTATATGCCAACCACCTTTCCAGGGGTGTCGATCGGAAAGGCTAAGGAAATACTGCAACAGACTGATAAGCTCATTAAGAGTGTCCCAGAAGTAAAAACTGTCTTTGGAAAAATCGGGCGAGCGGATACAGCGACAGACCCCGCGCCATTAACCATGATCGAAACAACCATTCAGTTCAAACCGAGGGATCAATGGCGCAAGGGTATGACACCGGAAAAGCTAAGAAAGGAATTGGCGCAAATTGTTAAGTTGCCCGGACTGACTAATGCTTGGGTTATGCCTATTAAAACCCGCATTGATATGCTGGCAACGGGAATCAAAACACCGGTCGGTATTAAAGTGGCTGGTGCTGATTTAAAGGTTATTCAGGACATCGGCAAACGTATAGAGGAGGTAATTAAGACCGTGCCTGGTACGACGTCTGCTTATGCGGAACGAGTCGCTGGCGGACGCTATATTACGGTTGATATTAATCGGCTCAAAGCGGCACGCTTCGGTCTTAATATCAGTCACGTCCAAGATGTGATTCGCACTGCCATTGGAGGAATGCAAGTCTCAGAATCGGTTGAGGGCTTAAGGCGTTTTCCGATAAATATACGTTACCCGCGGGAATCCAGAGATTCGCTACAAAAATTAAAACTATTGCCAATCATAACTCCGACAGGCGCTCGAATAACCTTAAGTGATGTCGCATCAGTTAAAGTTGAATCGGGTCCGGCAATGATTAAAAGTGAAAATGCGCGTCCGAATGGTTGGGTATTCATTGATATCGCAGGTCGGGACTTAGGTTCCTACGTGGCGGAAGCGCAGAGAGTTGTTGCCGATAAAGTTAAGCTTCCACCTGGATATTCAATCGAATGGTCAGGGCAATATGAATACATGGTCCGGGCAAAAAAACGATTGCAAATGGTGGTGCCATTAACCTTGATTATTATTATATTGTTGTTGTATTTAAACTTTAGAAATTTTACTGAGGTAGCGATTATCATGGGTACTCTTCCACTTGCCTTGGTTGGTGGTTATTGGCTGATCTATTTGCTGGGGTATAATATGTCTGTGGCAGTGGGTGTCGGATTTATTGCGCTAGCAGGTGTCGCCGTAGAAATTGGAGTCATCATGTTAACTTATTTGAATGCCGCTTATAAGGAAAAGAGAAATCGTGATGGCAAGCTGCATACATTGACATTCGCTGAGTTACATCAAGCAGTAATGGCAGGTACATTACTGAGAGTGCGGCCTATTTTGATGACTGTTACTGCAATTATAGCTGGCTTATTGCCTATTATGTTAGGTTCTGGAACGGGTTCAGAGGTGATGCGTAGAATAGCTGCTCCAATGGTCGGCGGTATGATTAGTGCGACTATATTAACTCTTGTATTAATTCCTTCTATCTATTTGCTCATTCACAAAAGAAAATGTATCCATTAATTTTGTGAGACAAGAAAAATCACATTTCTTTCTTGTCGTGCTCTGACAATTCAGGGACGAATTGTCAGAGCTTCCTTAAAGCTTAAGACTTGCATATAGCTTAAAAGTATATACAAGTTTATTGAGAAATTTAATAAAATAGAATATTTTTTAATCCGCTGTCATGCCAACGATATTGTAGCCGCCATCGACGTAAACTATTTCGCCGGTAATGCCGGTTGCGAGATCAGAGCATAAGAAAGCGGCAGTATTACCGACCTCATCAAGTGTGACATTGCGTCGTAGTGGTGCATTAGCCTCCACTCGATCCATCATTTTTTTGAAGTCGCTAATGCCAGCAGCTGCGAGAGTTCGCATTGGCCCAGCAGAGACGGCATTAACGCGTATATTTTCTGGACCTAAGGCTTGCGCCATGTAACGGACGTTGGCTTCTAAACTTGCTTTAGCCGGGCCCATTACATTGTAATTCGGGATGGCTTTGTTAGCACCCAAATAAGTCAGGGTGACGAGCGCGCCATTGCGACCTTGCATCATGTTGCGACCCGCTTTGGCCAGAGCTGCAAAACTATAAGAGCTAATCTCATGTGCCACTTGAAAGCCTTCTCGCGTGACCTTGTCTAAATAGTCGCCGTCTAATTCTGTTCGTGGTGCAAAGGCTACGGAATGTACAATAACATCCAAATGGTCCCAATAATCGTCTAAATGATCGAAGACCGATTCAATTTGTTCGTCGCTGGAGACATCACAAGGGACAGCAACATCCGAATTGCAATCAGAAGCCATTTTTTCCACGCGATCACGTAATTTTTCATTTTGATAGGTAAACGCAAGGTCAGCGCCTTCTCGATGCATCGCTTGAGCTACTCCCCACGCGATTGAGCGAGTGGTTGCTAGACCAACAATTAAAACTTTTTTTCCTGCTAAAAAACTCATAAGCGGTACTCTTTAAGAATGATTAGTGTGACCGTTTGTTTATTAAATAAACAAAATGTTTTTGCATAGCAAAAGAGCTTAATACACAATGCATTAATTTTAAATAGTTGATTAATAATTGTTGTGAAATATTACTAACTTGCTGTCTTTAAACTAGAATGTATCATATTATGAGCTGGCAGCTAGACCTAAACTAAAAATAATACCAAAAGAAACTTAGAGTTTAAAAATTGGTCATTATTTTTGTAAGTTAAAAACGTATGATTTAGCAAGTACTTGTTTAAGAGTGTGCGGAACTCAACTAAAAAGCGAATTATGGAATTTAAAAGAACGACTGCTTTAACCTTTACTTCTTTATTGGTAGCTTGCTTATTAGTCGCGTGCGATAAGCAAAGCTGGAACAATCCCTATCCAAGTGCCGATAAAAATAAAAACGTTATTTATTCTCATTTCGCTGAACGACCGAAATCGCTCGATCCTGCTCGATCCTATAGTTCAAATGAGTATAATTTTATTGGTAATATTTATGAGCCGCCACTACATTATGATTATTTAAAACGGCCCTATGAATTAGTGCCATTGACGGCAGTCAAGGTGCCTAAGCCAGTGCACTACGATAAAGACGGTAATGTGCTAACAAACAATAATGACGCGGCTAGTATTGCTTATACCGAATATGAAATTAAAATAAGAAAAGGTATTTTGTATCAACCTCATCCGGCGTTGGCAAAGGATGATTCTGGCGAGTACCTTTATCATAATCTAAAACCTGAAGATATTGCGGATATAGAAGAGTTAGGTCATTTTAATCAGACAGGCTTTCGTGAATTAACGGCTGCCGATTATATTAATCAGATTAAACGTTTAGCTCATCCTCAAGTACACAGTCCAATTTTGAGCATTATGGGTAAGATTATAGTTGGTTTAAAAGATTTATCTAAAGAATTAGAAAAACATCAAAATGAGAAAAAATTAAATTACCAATCATTGCAGGAAATGATAAAAACTTACCGCGCCGATTTTACTGATAGCTCTAATTTTTCGGAAATGATACGGCACTACGAGAATTTAGTAAAAAAATTACAAACGAAATTGTCGGATTTAAAGGCGTTAGCTCGTACTCTTGAGGAAAACCCGACATTGTTGGAAAATACTAAATCGATTTCTTTTTGGCTTAAAATTTCGGGAGGCATTAAAAAATTAATGTCTGCGAATACGACAAAGCAAAAAATCCTGACAAACAATATTTTGCTACTGAAAAAAATAAAAATTATAAATAATGATTTATTAGCTAGCTTAGACCAAGAGCTCATAGCGGCGCAACGCACTAGTTTGTACATCGATTTACGAAAGTTTGAGCTTAAAGGTGTTAAGCAAGTTGATAGGTACACTTATCGAATTCGGGTTAATAAGCAGTATCCGCAATTGCTTTATTGGTTGGCGATGCCATTTTTTTCGCCGACCCCACATGAAGCCGATAAGTTTTATAGTCAACCTGGGTTAAAAGAAAAAAACATTACCATGGCTTGGTTCCCAATCGGCACCGGGGCTTATATGCTGACCAAGAACGATCCGAATAGTAAGATGGTGTTGAGTCGTAATCCTAATTATCGCGGTATGAAATATCCGAGCATTGGCACCGCAAAAGATAAGGCTACAGGTTTGTTAGACGATGCAGGTAAACTCATGCCGTTTACGGATAAAATTGTTTTTTCCTTGGATAAAGAAAGCATTCCAATTTGGAATAAGTTTTTACAAGGCTACTACGATGCGGCGGGTATAAATTCCGAAAGTTTTGATCAGGCAGTGAATATTGGTCAAACGGGCGAGGCAAGCTTGTCGCCAAGTATGGAGAAAAAGGGCGTTAAAATGGTGACCACGGTCAGAATGTCGGTCTATTATTTTGGCTTTAATATGTTGGATAAGGTAGTGGGTGGGTATGACAAACGTGCGCGTCATCTTCGCCAAGCTATTTCGATTGCCATGGATCACAAAGACTTTATAGATATTTTTATAAATGGTCGTGGTATCGAAGCTCAAGGACCGCTGCCCCCAGGTGTTTACGGCTATCAAGCGGGCAAGGCCGGCATGAATCCTTATGTGTTTGATTGGCGAGACAATAGGATACAGCGCAAATCGATCGAGTATGCAAAAAAGTTATTGGCGGATGTGGGTTATAAAGACGGCATTGATAGTAAAACGGGTGAACCCTTAATTATCTATATGGACCTAGCTAAATCTGATAATGCTGAGCAAGGCTGGTACAAAAAACAATTTCAGAAAATAGATCTTCAAGTAGAATTTAGAACGACTGATTACAATCAGTTTCAACGCAAAATGTTTAATGGCAAGGCGCAAATATTTTCCTGGGGATGGAACGCGGATTACCCTGACCCTGAAAATTTCTTATTTTTACTTTATGGCCCCAATGGTAAGGTAAAACACAAAGGAGAGAACGCCGCAAACTACAATAACCCAGAATTTAACCGCTTGTTTAAAAAAATGGAAACCATACCGAATAGTCCCGAACGAATTAAAATAATTAATCGTATGATTGATATCGCGAGACGAGATGCACCTTGGATGTGGGGTCTAAATCCAAAAAGTTACGTGCTCTATCATGGCTGGTATAAAAACGCAAAACCGCACGCTATGTCGCATAATACACTCATGTATAAACGTGTCGTTACTAGCGCTAGGACGAAATCGAGAATAAACTGGAATCCACCTATTTTATGGCCTATAGCATTATTAATTATCATTCTAATATTATCCGCTGTTCCGGCAGTTCGCGTATATAAAAACAAGCTGTATCAAGCCCGAAAGGATAATTCTTAAGATTATGTGGATTTATATATTCAGGCGAGTTTTATATGCCATTCCGATATTGATTGCTATCAACTATCTAACTTTTTTATTATTTTTTACGGTTAATACGCCTGATGAAATGGCGCGAGCACAGTTAGGTAATAAACACGTCACGGTTGAAGCTATTAGCCGTTGGAAAAAAGATCACAATTATGATTTACCAAACTATTATAATTCCTCAGAGTCTGGCAGCCTAGCTTTCACCCAAACATTGTTTTTTCAAAAGTCGATTAAATTATTCGCTTTCGAATTTGGCAACGCCGATAACGGTAGAAATATCGGTACTGACATTCGCAAAAGAATGTGGCCGAGTTTAGCGATTGCGATACCGACTTTATTTCTCGGTCTAATTGTTTATGTTAGTTTCGCCATGTTGTTGGCTTTTTTTAGGGCGACCTACATCGATTTTTGGGGTGTCATATTATGCATTACCATTATGTCGATCTCATCAATGTTTTATATTATTGGCGGCCAATTTTTAATGAGTAAAATGCTACATTTGTTTCCAATTTCGGGTTACGACGCAGCAGGCAACACACTTAAGTTTTTAATTATGCCAGTTATTATATCGGTGATTTACGGTATAGGCGGTCAAACTCGATGGTATCGAACTATTTTTCTCGAAGAAATTAGCAAAGATTATGTGCGTACTGCCAGATCAAAAGGTCTCTCAGAAAATATCGTTTTGTTTAAACATGTGTTACGCAATGCCATGATTCCTATTCTTACCGGTGTCGTTACGGTATTGCCTTTATTGTTTATGGGCTCCTTAGTCATAGAGTCATTTTTTGGCATACCTGGTCTAGGCAGTTACACCATAGAGGGAATACGTGCTCAGGATTTTGGCATTGTGCGTTCCATGGTGTTTTTAGGTTCAGTGCTTTATATTTTTGGATTATTGCTAACTGATATTTCTTATACCATAGCTGATCCTAGAATTAGGCTTAATTAATGAATAAATACGTAATTTTAGAGAAAAGTAGAAAATTACATTGGTGGTTAGCACCCTTATTGCTTTGTTTTATATTTTTGATCTTGTTAGTAATAATTCCAAATTCGGATTTGTTTCAAAAGTTAACTAAAATACGGCCGCTATACCT
>QIKQ01000058.1 GCA_003233075.1 Gammaproteobacteria bacterium | reverse complement strand
TTTTTCACTTCCTGGATCGCCGTTGCCATCACATCAGGATTTAAGGTCAAATTGATGTGCGTTTGCAAGTCCGTGAGAAATGCGGGCTAGAGGTAATGGTATCGTAAGCGACACGGGCCTTTTTGCGAGGCACCATGATCGCTTCTTTTAGATTTGTTAAAGGAGGTGTTAAGCCAAACTTTAGTTCCTTATGAGTAAAGCCAGCATTAGCTGAAGGCAATCGTACTGCTTTGTTACGCTCATCATTTAAGACTACATCGCCGAACGCGACATAATAAGGCGACGCATTTTGCGGTAAGCGTAGCTGAAATCTAGCTTCCCGGTTCCAACTTGTAGAATTGTAGAATTCAATATCTAATAAAACGCGGGCACGAAAACCATTAATTTTAATGTTTGCCTTGACGGAATTAATAAGCAAATGTTGCCCACTCGAATTCACTAAACGCGCACTATTAACTGGCAGACGACTGCGAACCCAGGTACCAGACCGCCGATCCGGGGTTATCGCGCTGCTCGTTCCACCTTTTAGACGATTTGGGTTTGAAGCAAAACTTCCACCGCCACATCCACCCCGTGTGACACGTGTTCGATTACCCGCTATCAGCCGTTCGCCTGTATTTAACGTCGCCACCGCAATCAATTGACCGCTAACGCCCATCTTTATTCTGGTACGGTAAACTTGAACTGGGCCGACGAAATTTGCGTTTACTATCGGCTGGATAATTTGCTTGCAGGCAAATATTTTTAAATTTCTAATGTACCGCTGTGGTTTATCCAAACCTCGCGCAATCACAGTGACGCTTACTTCCGAGCTATTCTCCGCTATCGCAGGCGAGCGTAATTCGATCGAGTAACTAGCGCCTGGTACATATTCGTTTTGCTGTGGATTTTGTTGGCTGTAGCTCAAACCACTAAAAGAAAAAAGAAAAATAAGTAATAATTTAATAATTCGTGTCATTATTTTATGCTCCGGTTTTGCATTGTTAAATACAAGGGAGCAAATCTAAGACCGTTTAGTAAATCATCGGTATTTCAATAGATTATGAATATTGACTGGAATGAGAAAAGATAAAAATCATGCAAAGTGCAAACAATGAATTGCAAAACAAATAGTAAAAGCAAAGGAGTAGCGAAGAAAGGCCAATCACATTAAAAAAATTAAAAAAATGGGACCTAGCGGTCCCATAATCACAGCAGTGAAGGATTGATACTGCATTCTCTTCCTGAGAAAAAGTCCCATACTATGAGCCTAGATTATCAAAAAGGCCCACATTTTCTTTCTCCCTGAAGTCTTCCTGACTCATCATCTATTAGCTCAGTACTAAAAAATGAAAGTAGCTCCCTCTGCCGAGTTCCGTTGTGGCTTTGGCTTGGATTGAGGCCAGACGTCCTGTCTGACTGTTAACCATCTTACGGATTCAGCCTTACAGAATACTTACAAAGCTAATAGAAATTTAACACCTGACATATTTCAACATAAACAGCTGTTTTTTAACTATTTTTTTGCTACTCTTCAAAGATAAGGCAGACAACTTTAAAATGTTTAATGAAATTGAACAATGTTTTCAAATAAAAGACACACTTTACTGGCTAATTTAGGAGAACTAATTGCTTAATTTTCCCCCTATCAAGCAAATGATGAGCGAACTAATAGCAAGTCCATCAGTAAGCTGCATCAATGCTCAATGGGATATGAGCAATCGAGCCATTATCCAGCTGCTGGCTAAATGGTTAGGCGAAGCGGGTTTTCAAATCGAGTTAATCGAGAACAAAGATGATCCAAACAAACTGAATCTACTTGCGCACAGCCATGAGATGGTAGAGCACAATCGAAATCCCGCGCTAGTGCTCACCGGACACACGGACACCGTTCCCTATGACGAAGCGCTTTGGCAAACTGATCCCTTTAGAATGACAGAAAAGAATAATCGCTTTTACGGTTTAGGAAGCTCTGATATGAAACTGTTTTTTGCTTTTGTATTTGAAGCTCTACGGAATATCGATCTTTCTCAACTTAAAAAACCAATTAGCATTATTGCGACAGCCGATGAAGAAACCACTATGAATGGCGCAAAAACCATTGCCGAAATCAAACCTTTTCAATCTAGCAAAGTAATCGTTGGCGAGCCTACATCGCTTCATCCTGTATATTCACATAAAGGCATGATGACTGAAGCCATTATTATTAAAGGCCAAACAGGACATTCAAGTGACCCGCAACGTGGTAATAACGCCATAGATGCTAGCCTAGTCTTGCTCCAAGCCCTCACCGCTTGGCGCAGCAAATGGCAAGCCAAATACCATGATAATAGTTTTAAAGTAGCCCAGCCGACTATGAACTTCGGTTGCCTGCATGGCGGCGATAACCCTAATCGGATATGTGGCCAAGTTGAATTTCAATACGATATTAGACCACTACCCGGCATGGATTTAGCCAGCATTAAAGCTGAGATTCACCAAGTTGCTCAACAAGCGCTGCAAGACACTCATTTTAAATTAGAATTTAGATCTTTATTAGAGGGCATTCCTGCTTACGCACTCGATAAAAATTCATCCTTTTTAAAACAAGCAGAATCAATCACTGGAAATAAGGGCATCACAGTCGCCTTTGGAACCGAAGCGCCATTTTGGCAACAATTAGGATCGGAAACGATAGTCTTAGGGCCTGGTGATATTGCTCAAGCACATCAAGCCAATGAATACTTAGATCAAGCGATGATTAAACCGATGATTACGCACTTACAGGGCTTTATTAAGCAACTTTGCCTATAAGGGCACCTCTAAAAATTGTATTCAACAGGTCGGCCTAACTCGCTGCAATTAAAAAAATACAAATTAAATAAATTTAATGCGCTTCTATTGTAGATTAGTATTCGCAACAAACGCTATAATGGAAACACATAGGGTTACCAAACGTTAGAAATTATTAACATAAAGACCGTACAATCGAATACCCGGATTAAAACTTGAAACTAGAACACACAACAAATTCGTTTATCCAATGGTTCCGTGATTCATCGCCCTATATTCATGCGCATCGCGGCCGCACCCTGGTGCTTATGGTTCCGGGGGAGGTTGTTGAAAGTGATAATTTTAACAACCTAATCCATGATATCGCTTTGCTCAATAGTTTAGGAATTCGCTTAGTTCTCGTTCACGGCGCGAGACCACAAATCAATATTCGCCTGAAAAAAAATAATATTAAATGTGAATTCAAGCATTGCTTACGAATTACTGATAATGAGGTTTTGCAGGAAGTTAAATCTTGCGTCGGCCACATACGTGTGGAAATTGAAGCTTTATTATCACAAGGCTTAATTAATACACCAATGGCCGGTGCTAGCATACGCGTCGCCTCTGGAAACTTCGTCAGTGCGAAACCAATTGGCATCAAAGATGGCACTGATTACCAACAAACCGGTGCTGTACGACGCATTGATGTCAGCGCCATTGAAGAGCGGCTCGACGGCGATAATATCGTCTTGCTGTCTCCACTTGGTTATTCCCCTTCAGGTGAAGTTTTTAATTTAAACTCCGAAGACTTAGCCTTTGAACTCGCGAGCGCATTGCATGCTGATAAATTAATTTATTTGGTAAACAGCCAAGCTTTACTTGATGAACATAAAAAAATTATTAGTCAATTTACAATTGAACAAGCCCAAACGTTTATTGATTCAGACGCGAATCAACAGACCGATATCAAACTTACATTTGAAAATGCGATAAAAGCATGTCGATCCGGCGTCAAACGAGTTCACCTCGTTGACCAATTCACTGACGGCGCATTGTTGATTGAATTATTTAGTCGCGATGGCTGTGGCACTCTAATTGGGGCACGCAATTATGAAAGTATTCGTGCTGCAACGGTCGATGATATTGCTGGCATCATAGAATTGATTCGACCGCTAGAAGAATCAGGCACACTTGTTAGACGATCTCGAGAATTGCTTGAAGCAGAAATCGATCACTTCAGCGTAGTTGAAAGAGACGGCATGATAGTCGCGTGTGCAGCTCTCTACCCTTTTGAAAAAGAACACAAGGCAGAGCTCGCCTGCATGGCAACTCACCCTAATTATTCAAATCAAGGTTTTGCTGATCAATTATTGAATTTCGTCCAGGCTAAAGCAAAAAACCTGCAAGTAAAAACTTTATTTGCATTAACAACATCCAGCTCTCACTGGTTCGTCGAAAGGGGTTTCAGCGAATCAAATAATGAGCTATTACCTGCCAGTAAACAGGCACTGTATAATTACCAGCGTAATTCTAAGGTATTTGTTAAGCCATTATAATAAATATTTGCTTGCTCCACTCTCACGCAACCGTTAAAGTACGCCAATATACTTAAATTCATTCGAAATCTTATATAATAGTAAAAATTATCTCATCGAAATAAAAAGTGATGTTTTACAATGAGGAAGCAGTATGTCGGACCAATCCTATTTATTAGAAATTTATGATGCAGATGAATTCAAAGGACCTAATCCTTTATTAATGACGAGCAAGGGAGTCATTAATGGTCCTGAAAACACCCAATACCTCATTTTAGAAACCCAACAAAACGCAAGCTCTAATGGCAATAGTATTAGTCAACTTGCAGTTCGAGCGCATTACAACGGTGACACCATTAGTCGCATCCAAGAGAGCGTATCCACCGTCGGAATCGCTTTTTTGAAAGAGGAAATCGAAATGGAGTCAAGTCGGGACTATGGATTTGAAGACTTTATTTTTTGGAAAGTTGGAAAAATAAATCCAAAATCAAACGGTGCTTTATAATAATGTAGCTCATCACTTATTGTAAACTAAGTGACACCTTCGCATTAATTATTTCTTATGCAGCAACGTCAAGCCATCCGCAATTGGCAACATACTGATATCAACTCGATCGTCTTGGTGTACTTTAGTATTAAATTCAATTATCGCTTTAGTATCATCATCCGAAGAATTACTCTCGAGTACTTTACCTGACCAAAGCACATTATCAATTACAATTAATCCGCCAGGGCGAATAAGTGCTAATACACGTTCAAAATAATTCCAGTAATTTACCTTGTCTGCATCGATGAAGGATATATCAAAACTATTTTGCAAGCCGTCACTTATAAGTTTATCAAGTGTCTCTAATGCGGGAGCTAATTTCAAATCAATCATTTCAGTCAAACCAGCTTTGGCCCAATACTTTTTAGCAATATCTGTCCATTCTTCACTGATATCACAGGCAATTAGCCCACCCTCTTTACAAAGCCCAGCGGCAAGACATAAGGAACTATAACCAGTAAACACGCCTATTTCGATTGCCTTTTTTGCTTTTATTAAGCGCGCTAGCATAGTCATAAATTGACCTTGTTCAGGCGCTATTTGCATAACTGACATATCTAATTTTGAAGTTTCTTGGCGTAATTCCTTTAATACTGCACTTTCGCGTAAGGATACTTTCAATAAATAGCTATGCAGTTCCTCACTTAGTTGAATATTTTTGCCTGTCATAGTTGCTGGCTCATTTGTGAATGAATTAATTTTTAGCTATAATCGATATTATTACTAATTTGAGTGAAAAGCCATATTAAAAAATAACTGAACTGAGTGGACTTGAATGAAACAATGCAAACCATGAGTAAAATAATTCAAATAAGCGACACCCATTTATATAAAGATAAAAATGGCACTCTTAAGGGCGTTAATACCTTACAATCATTTAGCGATTGTATTTCTCATATTCAAAAACACCATTCCGACATGGAACTGCTTCTTGCCACAGGCGATATTTCTCACGATGGTAGTGAAAAGTCTTATCAACACTGGCTTGAATGTGCAGAAAAATTAAATAAACCTATTCTAATAATTCCCGGCAATCATGACGACTCATTTCAACTGAATTCAGTTTTTAGTATTCAAGCTTGTGCTGGTTATTATGATACCGATTCTTGGCGGTTTATATTACTTGACACACGCGTGGCAAATGAGGATTTCGGTTATTTGTCTGAAACTGAACTGACTAGACTTAATAATCTTCTTGAAGAAGCAGAAAATAAAAACATACTTATCGCACTACATCATCACCCCCTAAAAATCGGAAGTGCCTGGCTTGATAATATTATGCTAAAAAATGCAGATGATTTTTTTATACAAATACGCAAAGCAAAAAATTACAATAACATTAAGTCGATTATTTGCGGCCATGTTCATCAAGATAATTTAATTATGGCAGAGCATATTCGATTTTATTCTACGCCGTCGAGCTGCATTCAGTTTGCTAAAAATTCAGATGAGTTTGGATTAGAAAATCTTGCACCCGGCTATCGCTGCATGTTACTTGATTCGAACGGAGACTTTAAAACGCACATTGAGTATCTGGATTCCGTCCCAGATCTCAACTCTAGTGCAGACTACGGTTAAACTTCAACCATTTCAAAGTCTTCTTTTCCTGCACCACATTCAGGGCAAACCCAATTAAGCGGTACATCTTGCCATTTTGTTCCTGCCGCGATTCCATCATCAGGACAACCTTCTTCTTCGTTATAGACATAACCACAAATTACACAAATATAACTTTTCATTTACGATCCTTTATTCAAAATCAGAAATTAATTGAAGCAGACAATATTGTCATTGAGCTGTGTCAAAAAAAAACTAATCGCTCGTCTATCATCAATCGATAACTTTTTATGACTTTATCTTAAAATAATTATTGCTTCACCGAATATTCAGCATTAGTCCGCTTGCTTATTGCCGCAGCATTGACTAATTATCACAGCTAAATACTACGAAATCGTTTAATTATTCTGGTATTATTCCCATGAATATATGGATATTATACCAGATTAATAAGGTCGCCTATTGTGCCTGATATTTTGAAAAAGAAAAGACATTAAATGCATTCTAAGCCACCCAGCGTGCTCGTTTTCTCAGGGTTAGACCCCTCAGGTGGGGCGGGAATTCAAGCAGATATTGAGACATTAGCGAGTCACGGCTGCCATGCATGCCCGATAGTGACCAATTTAACTGTGCAAGACACTGTTGATATTAAAGTTAGTTCAAATGTTGACGTCAACTTAATAATTAAACAAGCGGAATGCATTAGCGCTGACAGTGATATTGCCGCCATAAAAATTGGCCTATTAGGCAACACAAAACTTATACTGGAATTAAGTAGTTTTATTCAAAACCTAGCTGGCGTGCCCGTCATTCTTGACCCAATACTGGCGTCTGGCAATGGTTCCTCATTAGTTGATTCTGACACTGTCAGAGCAATGATTAATTACTTATTACCCTATGTACACTTTCTAACGCCAAATCATCTGGAAGCGCAAACTCTTGCCAGCGTTCTAGGTTGTCAAAGTACTTCCTATAAAGATATCGCCGAAGTTTTGCTAGCCCAGCAATGTGAGTATGTACTAATTACCGGCGGACACGAGAATTCAGCTGAAATTACCAATGTATTATTTCATGCTGACAAACCGGCTGAACAATATCAGTGGCAACGATTGCCTGGCGAATATCACGGTACTGGTTGCACTCTGTCCTCTAGTATCGCCGGACTCGTTGCCCAAGGTCATGTGCCTTTGAGTGCGGTCCATCAAGCACAAGAATTCACTTGGAGCAGTTTAAAAAAAGCCTATTCTATTGGCCAGGGACAATATATTCCAAATCGTTTCTTTTGGGCACACACGGACCGAGATAATAAATTATGAGTTTTGATTCAATTGATAAGCTACATGGTTTATATGCCATAACGGATTCTACTCTATTAGCTAATAACTTAGTTAATGGCGTACTACAAGTTATTCAGGCAGGCTGTCAACTGATACAGTACCGCGACAAATCTTCTGACCAAGAAAAGCGCTTGCGCGATGCCACAGCGCTTGCCGAATTATGCAAGAAAAATAAAACCATTCTAATTATTAATGATGACATTGAACTGTGTCTAGCAGTGGACGCCGATGGTGTGCACTTAGGCCAAGATGATTGCGGCCTCGCTCAGGCGAGACAAAGACTAGGTGAAAATAAAATTATTGGCATCTCTTGTTATAACTCCCTTGAGCTTGCCAGCAAAGCTGTACAACAACAAGCCGACTATATCGCGTTTGGAAGTTTTTTTGATTCCAGTATTAAACCAAATGCACTTAAAGCCCAACCCGAACTTATTCAACAAGCCAAAGCCAAATTAGGACTACCGATTGCCGCAATTGGTGGCATCACTCACTCTAATGCAGCAAAACTCATTGAACAAGGCGCCGATATGATTGCAGTTATTAGTCAAATATTCCAGAGTCCGAATATAAAAAAAAGCGCACAGCAGTTTACTGATTTATTCAAGGGTTCCTACGGCACTGGGACGTGTCGCCAAAATAAATCGCACTAAGCAATTGATTTTGTGAGACAAGAAAAAATCAACAATTTAATATTAAGAGCAACACCTAAGAGGTTAGCGATGACACGTTCACAAGAATTATTTAAACAAGCACAAAATACTATTCCCGGTGGAGTGAATTCGCCTGTCCGTGCATTCCATGGTGTCGGCGGAGATCCTGTATTCTTTAAAAGCGCACAAGGTGCTTATCTGTATGATGTCGATGACAATAAGTACATCGATTATGTCGCCTCTTGGGGCCCCATGATCGTCGGTCAAAATCATCCTAAAGTGATCGAGGCCGTCAAACAAGCCATTGATCTCAGCTTAGGATTTGGCGCACCAACCGAAATTGAAGTGTTGATGGCAGAGGAAATTTGTAAAATCATGCCATCGATAGACATGGTACGTATGGTTAACTCTGGTACGGAAGCGACCATGACTGCCTTACGCCTTGCCCGCGGTTTTACTAAACGAGACAAGATTATTAAATTTGAAGGCTGCTATCATGGACATTCTGACTCACTCTTGGTGAAAGCCGGCTCTGGCGCCTTAACGCTAGGCATACCTACTTCTCCCGGTGTTCCGGCTGCTTTAGCAGAACAGACAGTGACGCTTTCTTTTAATGATCTTGAACAGGTCAGCTCAACCTTTAAAGAAATTGGTGATCAAATTGCTGGAGTCATAGTTGAACCCGTCGCAGGTAATATGAATTGCATACCACCCACAGATGGTTTTTTAGCTGGCTTGCGCGCCTTGTGTGATGCGCATGGCGCTGTACTAATTTTTGATGAAGTTATGACTGGCTTTCGCGTTGCCCTCGGTGGCGCTCAATCAGTCTATGAGGTAAAACCTGATTTAACTACTCTGGGCAAGGTGATTGGTGGCGGCATGCCAGTCGGCGCCTTCGGTGGTCGACGCGAAATCATGGAACAAATCGCCCCACTTGGACCAATATATCAAGCAGGTACTCTCTCAGGCAATCCAGTTGCCATGGCGGCAGGTCTCGCCACCTTAAAATTAATTCAAAAAAAAGATTTTTATTTAAAGCTAAGCAAAAAAACGGGGGAATTACTCTCGGGCATTTTAAGTGAAGCGAAATCAGCATCAATCCCAATGTGCTCTAACCAAGTCGGCGCCATGTTCGGCTTATTTTTTAGCGACGAACAAAAAGTGACAAACTTTACACAGGCGAACGCCTGCGACATAGAACGTTTTAAAAAGTTTTATCATCTTATGTTGAACGCCGGTATTTATCTTGCACCCTCGGCCTTTGAAACAGGGTTCGTATCTGCTGCTCACACGGACGAGGATATAAATCAAACCATTAGTGCTGTAGGAAAGGCTTTAAAAGCGCTAAATTAACACTAAGCCTATAATCGACCGAGACAAGGCATCCCTCACTGCTGTCTCACAGTTAACCGCGTACTTAGTATAGTATAGGAAGGGCGATACTCAATATCTGCTGTAGCCCGGCCCTTCACGACTGCAGGGATGCAGATCCTTCAAAATTATAATAAACAACTATCATTCTGTTTCAGATTTAAAATTTTCTAGTCTCATGACAGATGTCTCAAATTCATGTCTCGGCCAAGGTTTAAGCTACTGATGGTCAACGTGAGTAGAATGTGGCCTAACCCGCATTTCTCACAGCCCATCTACTGCGACGGCCCAATTGCATACTATGACTCGTTTTCACTCGGTCCAAGCGCTCGACATAGTGT
>QIKQ01000116.1 GCA_003233075.1 Gammaproteobacteria bacterium | reverse complement strand
GAAGTCGAGGGCAGGTCTTTCGAGCGAAGCAGGATTGCGAAAGCGAAGAAAGGCCGTGAGCGACCGCCCTGTAAAACAGGGCTCCTCGCAAAGACGGGTAGCGGTTGCTTATGCTGCCTTATATTAATTTGTTTAGCAATATTAAGTAATTAGATAGGTTTAAATTATTTATTATGTTAACGGGACAGCAGTGAATTAGATTACACTATTTTCTGAAAGAGATACTTAACAGGAGCTAGAATTGGAATCTGCTAAGCCAGGGAAAAAAAAAGGAATCAAACGCATCTTATTTGCGTTTTATTATTCTTCTAAAGGAATTTGTGCTGCATGCCGAGGTGAAGCAGCATTCAGACTAGAGTTGCTATTATTTTTAGTGTTAGCACCAGCCGGATATTATTTAGGTGAGACTGGAATAGAAAAGGCCTTGTTAATTGGCAGTTTATTCATAGTGCTCATAGTAGAGATTCTTAATTCAGCAATTGAAAGCGTCGTTGATCGAATTGGTGAGGAGTTTCATCAGTTGTCAGGTCAAGCAAAAGACATGGGCTCGGGAGCCGTCTTAATATCACTCGTGTTTGTTAGTGTCACCTGGTTATTAGTTTTATTGACATAACATAAAAAACAATCCTAGTAGTAGAAATGTTGATTACAGTTTTATTTCTTAAAAATTCAAAAGGGCAGTAATTATGACAGCGTTAGTTTGTGGTTCGTTCGCATACGATACTATTATGGTATTTCCGGATAAGTTTAAAAATCATATATTGCCAGACAAGGTGCATATGTTAAACGTCTCATTTTTGGTGCCTGATATGAGACGAGAGTTTGGTGGTTGTGCGGGCAATATTTGTTACAACTTAAATCTGTTGGGCGGTAAAGTTGCTCCTATGGGTACTGTCGGAATAGATTTTGGCCCTTATGCAAATTGGTTTAGTGAAATAAAAATCAGTCAACAATATATAAAATCGATTGATAATGCTTTTACTGCCCAGGCTTTTATTACGACTGATTTGGATGATAATCAGATTACTGCTTTTCATCCAGGCGCTATGTCTGAATCGCATCTTAATAAAGTTACAGATGCCAATGGTGTCAACATTGGTATAATTTCGCCTGATGGCAAACAGGGTATGATTGAACACGCCGAGCAATTTGCTGTGGAAAATATTCCGTTTATTTTTGATCCAGGCCAGGGTATGCCGATGTTTGATGGTGATGAGCTAAAACAATTTATCGATCGAGCTACCTGGTTAACATTAAACGATTATGAGTCACAGTTAATGCAAGAAAAAACCGGATTATCTTTAGAGCAAATTACTGGAAAAGTTAAAGCCTTGATCGTTACCAAAGGTGGTGAAGGTTCTACTATTTACACGCAAGAGGCTACTCACGAAATTCCCGCTGTAAAAGCAGAGAAAGTAGTAGACCCAACGGGTTGCGGCGATGCGTATCGATCAGGTTTGTTATTTGGTTTGCAAAATAATTGTGACTGGTTATCGACAGGACGTTTGGCTTCTTTGATGGGTGCAATTAAGGTCGGCTACCATGGCACGCAAAATCACAAACCAAGTCTTGATGATATTAAAGCTAAATATAAAGAGGCCTTCAGCGCCGATTTCCCTGTTTAGTTAATCGTTACTTGCTACTCTGTGGACCGATTAGTTAACACGAGAATATAACTTAAAGTATAATTTGGTCTGCTAGACCATTTTATGCTTTAGTTGATGGTGGAGTGCAGCAAGTTAATTCAACGTTTCTGCAAAAAGTTGCCATGTCAAAATATTGTTCATGAATTAATCTGAAAACGGACGATTAGTATCAAGATTTTGTAGCCCGGTTCTTTAGAGCCGGGAAATTGATGTTCAATATTCTGCCGATAGGACGAGATTAAAATATTAGTTTTAGGCAATTCAAATGATGACAAATAATTTGGCTTGCTCGTAATTTCTCCAACTCACTGCAATCAGCCGCTCACGCACATCCGTGTGCTTCGCGGCATAAAACCATCCATGGTTAAAATTGTTCGTTTCATTTCATGATGCTCAGGGTGGTTTGACCAGCGCACTTTCTTCGCTTTCGCAATCCTGCTTCGCTCGAAAGACCTGCCCTCGACTTCCTGTCTCGGGCGACGGCCGAATATGATTAATCTGTGACATAGCTTAACAAGCTTTCTGGACGAATGATTTTAATTGATAGATAATTACAAAAAATACGGTCAGTGGCTATAGGACGAAAAAACTTACTTTTTATTAGATCGGATCAAAATAGTAGAGTAGTAGCGACTTATTCCGCACTAATGGAGTCGTGTAGGAATTATGTATTTAATCAATGTATGTCTTTAAAGGATATTCTGCCATATTATTTGGACTTAATATGATTGCCTTAAATGCCCTAAATTATTCCAGAAATAAATATCTAAAAAAACCTTACGCTAGCCACCCTTGCTTCGCTTTCTGTGGCGGCCAGCGATAGATATGTTAGTGTTGTCGTGATTATTATTTTACGTTTTTGCAGCTATCCATGATGCATGTCATACACCGCTTTTTCCAAATCCCTGTAGTTATTACTCCAAAGATCAAACATCCCTTTACCCGTTTGGTCAGGAAAAATATCCGCTTCACCTGCTTCCAGTCCAAGCAAAGTATTTTCAGCGGCAAGCTCTGGTGAGGTCTTTTCCATGTCAAATTCTTTCGCCATATCTGTATCAATTGGTCCTGGATTTACTGTATGTACAGAAATATTTTTTGGTGCTAATTCGATACGAATGCCCTGGCTTAAAGAGAATAATGCAGATTTTGAAGCGCAATATCCCCCTATCATTGGAAAGTTTACAAACGCACCAATGGTTACCATATTAACAATCGCGCTTGACTCCTTACCCTCAAGTAGCGGGGTAAACTCTCGGATCATGTTTAAGGTTCCAAAATAGTTTGTATTCATATCTTGTTCTAAAACATTAAGTGGGCTGTCTAACAAGCTAGCAAAAGCCGCGATTCCTGCATTATTGATTAGAATATCGATATCGCTTGCTGATTTAGCAGCTTCTACTATTTGCTGCGGATCTGTAATATCTAGCTGCAGAGCAGAAATTCTGGTATCAGCGAAATCCGGTAAGTTTGCTATATCGCGTGAGGTAGCGTATATTTTTTTTACATTTCGTGTTAATAGCGCGGAAACTATTTCCTTTCCAATACCTCTGTTTGCACCAGTAACCAGAACTACTTTGTTGTCAAAATTCATAATTTTTTCCTTTATTAGACTTGCTGGATAGTTATGAACAATTGTTCATAACTAGGGTAAAAAAACGTTGTGCTACGAATTTAAAATTAATTCAACATTATTTATCACAATATTAAATTGTTTCTTTGCTGGCTTATTTCGGGTTAACACGCGAAGGCCAACTAAAAGACTTAGCAGTAACTCACTAACATCTTGTGCAATAAGATTCATACTGATCTCACTATTTTCTTGCCCTTTCTTAATACGCTTTTTAAAGAACGATCGTATATTATTTTGACCAATAGAGACAAGGTCATACATTTCTGTATCATGCGGGGCCATTTCTAATGTTGTATTAACAATAAAGCAGCCATGTTGATCACTTTTGTCTAATATCATAATCTTAATATCCTCAAATAAGCGTATGATTGCTTGTTTCGGGGAAGACAATTGTTCATATTGTCGTAAGCGGATTGCCGACATTTTATTGTAATGTTGCAGAGTCGATAAAAATAGTTCTCTTTTATTACCAAAGGTACTATAAATGCTTCCTGAGTTGATACCCATATATTTGGTCAAATCACGCATAGACGTGGCGTTATAACCATGCTCCCAAAACACTTTTAGAGCTTTCTCCAGTGTTTCTTCGATATCAAATTTAGTTTCCCAAGGCATTGACGAATACTATCACATTATGAACGATCGTTCAAGACTTAATAGTAAGGCATGGAAAAAGGAAAAGTGTTACATCTTTCATTCTACAAGCTTTTCAAATTTTTGAGCCAATGTCCGCTATCGTTTCAATCATCACTACAAGAGCAGGTGTCTTATAGCATTAAGGTAAATATATTCTAAAGGCTGAAACGAATTGATTGTTAATCAGTCAATATTAATCTTTTTCGAAGCCCACCAATATTGATATACTACTTGAGGTTAGAATTCAAACAAAATAACACAGACATTGGATGGTGAGTTAATTATGAATGATATATTTATAGGGGTTATATCAGCAGTCATTGCGTTAGTTGCAGCGGTTGTATCAGTTTATTTTTCAAGAAAAAGCCTCAGGGTTTCGGCTTTGTCTGCACGCATGCAATACTATTCAGATTTAAGAGAATGGGCTCGCGAAGTGGCTAATGCTTTGTCCGACGCAATTCATTTGTGCGAAGTGAATCAAGATATTATGCCACGCAAGAATTTTTTCGAAACTAGGCATGATATAAAAATTCGCTTATCCGCTTTAATTGATCAGGGTCGGTGGTTTTTTCCTAACAAAACTTCAGGCGCCGCTGCTAAAGGTTTCGAAAAAGAAAAAGCGTTTCAGGGTGTGCGTTTAACTGTTTTAGATTCAATTGTGTTTACTTACAAATTGGTTAAAAATATGGAGAGCGGTACCTGTCAGGTGAGCGAGAACACTAAAGCAGATATGGTGACGCAAAAACGAGTCTTTGTCAGTGAAATTCAGCTTGCACTCGACCCACACACATTAAGCCGAGAATTTGCACAACTGTCTGGAAACAAAAGCCAATATTCAGAACTTGATTAGGCTAAAGTTGCAATAATAAGTTTGTTTTCGCGCAAATAATCTGAGTAATTTCTGCTATTCTTTGTTTATAGAGCATGAAATTGTCTCATGGTTAAGCTTTTGCATATAAATATCTATCCAAATCAATATGAGCTATAAATTGGACATAAACATTTGATTATATTAAATAGACTAAAAATGACAGTCCGCATTTGTGAGGTTAGCGGACTAGCTGTCATTATTTTTTTACTATCTGCATGTGGTCCAAGTTCTTTTTATCAATACAAAAATAAAAGTGCACCTAAAAATACTGTGGTGCTGATGATTAAGGAAAAATGTAAAAATGAGGCGAAAGGGCATGTGTTTTTTTATCGAATCAATGGACGCCTTATTTTAAGAAATGAAAATGGTTATAAACGTTTATGGCTAAATCCAGGTCAAAATAGAGTGACAATTAAATTTGTCGCGAAGGGCGAAGCGTATCGTTATGTGTACACTAGTTTTGCCGACTTGGAAGTCAGTGGCGAACCTGGAGAAAGTTACGTTGTGCGTTACAAGCGCGTTAAGTTTAAGAAGGTAAATATATGGCTAGAAAGAATGGGCCCATCGAGCCCTCGGATCGCGTCATTGAATATGTGTAAGCAACTTAATTATATTATTCCAAGAGATTGGTCAGTTTACTAGTTTCCAATTCTAACAAACAATAACTGTCGCCCGCTGGGCAATGCCATTAACTTAAAACAATATTACAAAATCACGTAGCCTGTAGGAGGCGTTTGCAAAACGCCAAGTACAGGAAACCTATTGATTGGCATAGACTTCCCTGTACTCGCGGGGCTCCTACAGGCTACAATAAATTTAATTATTCTTATTTTAATTGACTTCCTGTATCGAAAATGTAGAATACTCAGACTTTCGGTTTGAAGCATTTAGTGTTTCATATATTACTTATTATTTACAATATTAAAAGGGAGGAAAAGTGATACTAACAAAAATATTAAAAAAACAATCATTATCACTAATGATTTAAGTCCTTCCTTTTTTGATCTGGAAGGAATAGCTTCCAGGTTGTCGTAAACAATTCGATTTCCCCTGGTTTTTCAATTACTTTAAGTTAATTAGAGAACTATCGTGCCTATTAAAAAATTAATTACTAAGGCGAAAGTGCCCATTAAAGTTTATACCGATGATATTGAATCCGGTGCGATTCAGCAATTGGTGAATCTTGCGCATTTGCCAATTATTCACAGTCATATCGCTGTCATGCCTGATGTGCATGTTGGAATTGGTGCGACGGTTGGCTCAGTTATTCCAACTTATAAAGCAATTATTCCCGCTGCAGTGGGTGTTGATATTGGCTGTGGGATGAATGCTGTGCGTCTGTCAATTAAGGCAAATGATTTGCCTGATAATTTAAAAAAATTAAGAAATATAATTGAGGAGGTTGTGCCGGTAGGGTTTGAAAAGCATAAATATGTTAAAACTAAAAACTCGACTATTCAATATTTAAGTAATGGTTTAGAGCCCATTGTTTCTAAGCATTCTGGCATTTTGAAAATGCTTAAGAATTTTGCACCCACTTGGACTAAGCAAGTTGGCACATTAGGCGGTGGCAATCACTTTATCGAAATTTGCTTAGATGAAAATCAAGATGTGTGGATAATGCTGCATTCGGGTAGCCGAGGAATAGGTAATTGCATTGGTCGATATTTCATTCAAAGAGCGAAAAAAGACATGTCTAAGCACTTAGGCAATTTGCCTGATAAGGACTTGGCTTATTTTGAAGAGGGTTCTGAATACTTTGCTGATTACGTTGAATCAGTCCACTGGGCACAAGAGTATGCTTTGATAAATCGCCGGGAAATGATGCGCTTGATTTTACAAGGTTTGCAAAAAGAATTTCCAGCTTTTCAGGCGACGAAGGAAGCAATAAATTGTCATCACAATTATGTTTCTGAAGAAGAGCACTATGGCCGAAAAGTGTTTTTGACACGTAAAGGTGCTATCAGTGCAAGAGAAGGCGAACTTGGCATAATACCCGGCAGTATGGGTGCAAAATCTTATATTGTTAGGGGCCTAGGTAATCCACAGTCTTTTAGCTCTTGCTCACATGGTGCTGGACGAGTGATGAGCCGCAGTAAGGCGAAACGGAAATTCAGTCGTGCTGATGTTGAAGAGCAAACGCGGGGAGTTGAGTGTCGTAAAGATGCAGGTATTATTGATGAGATTCCAGCGGCCTATAAGGATATTGATGTAGTCATGGAAAATCAATTGGACCTAGTTGAAGCAGTACATACTTTAAAGCAAGTGGTTTGTGTAAAAGGTTAGTGTTTAGTCGCTAAGTTATAAGTTGTTCAGTATTAGTTCAGCTCGACGCTGTAAACTATACACTTAAGTTAGTTTGTGTAAATATAGGAGACAATCATGGCTAAAGCTAAGATTAAACGGGGTATCCCTGTTATGTTAAAAAAAGGCGGAGCGCATCGTCGTTCCAAATCAAGTGAACGACGAAAGGCCAAAAATGAGTTACGTCGAGAAGTACGCGCGCTTAGGGATGGGCGCGAGTCTTCGTCGTATTTCCTTTTTATTTCTATGTTTCAGAAATTAGAATTTCGATATTATTAATCGGTTTGGAACAAACCTTGCCATTACAAACATAGGCAGTGGTTTTATTATCAAGAATTTTTCGTTCTTTCAGTGCTCCAGGCAATTCATTTTCGTCATTTGGAATTGCAAAAACGAGTCGATTAAACTTAATTGTTTTAAATACTTCATTTTGCCAGTTTTGTATATCCTTAGCCTGTCCTCGAATCACAATCACTTGTAATGGTATGAGTGTTTCTTCTAAAGCACTCAATAAACTATTGTAGGCGGAGGGATATTCAGTTATTTGCGGTTGTGCTAATTTCAAGGTTTTTTCGCATGCATCAAGGTATTTCGTATCGCCAAGTAGGTGACCGAGTCGATTTAGGGTGTAAGCGGCAATGCCATTGCCCGCGGGAGTTGCTTCATCTGCAAGAGGTTTTGGTCTATCGATTAACTTTTCATGATCATTTGAGGTAAAGAAAAAACCGCCGAGTTCTTTATCTTCAAATTGCTCTAGGCAAACATCGGCTAGTTTTATAATCCAGTTTAAATCTTGTGTGCGCCATTGAGATTGCAATAACTCTAATCCAGCATCAATCAAAAAGACATAGTCATCCAAGTAAGCATTGAGATGAGCTTTACCGTCCTTGTAGGTGGCGAGTAAGCGATTATTTTTCCAAAGTTGATTTCGAATGGCATCAAAGGCGTTTTGTGCGGCCAATAACCACTCGGGCTTATCGAAACTACGGCTCGCTATGGCAAGGCCCTTAATCATAAGTGCATTCCAGGATGTTAGTATTTTATCGTCTGTGCCTGGTCGAACTCGCTTTTCTCTGATTTGGTAAAGCTTAATCCGTGCCTGCTCAATTAAATTACTAATATTTTCGCCATCGATGTTAAATTGCGTGGCTAACTCTTCGCGATCAATGTAGATATGTGGATTCCAAGCGCCTTCAAAATTGGGCTCCTGGTCAAAGCCATAATGTTTGTTGATAATTAAATATTCTTCTTCTGAAAGAATATTTTTTATTTCATCCGCTTGCCAAACATAATATTTGCCTTCAACACCTTCGGAATCAGCATCAATACTAGAATAAAAATTTCCTTCAGGAGACTTCATTTCATTCAGTAACCAGTTAACGAGGCTATGAACAGTTCGCTTATAAAGCGGATTTTGCGTTGCTAGCCAAGCATGACTGTAGACTCCGAGTAGCGCACCATTGTCGTAGAGCATTTTTTCAAAATGAGGAATCATCCAATAATTGTCAACTGAATATCGACAAAAACCGCCACCAATTTGATCATATACGCCACCACGTGCCATGGCGTTGAGTGACAAGCAGGCTAATTCAAGTGCTTTAACATCTTCTTTAGCGGTAATCGACCAATGGCGTATTAATCTTTCAAAATTAGTGGGATGTGGAAATTTAGGTGCCTGGCCAAAACCACCATTTGCTTTATCTGTCGATTGTTCTAATTCTTTACGTGCCATATCGAGCAGTCTTTGGTCCAATACTTCGTTGGATTGTTCCACATTAGCCTGGACTGATTGAAGAGCGCTGCCGAGAGATTGATTTTGTTCTTCAAGTTGCTCGCGTTGATTGACGTAGTAGTCTGATACACGAGTCAATAAATCTTTAAATGCAGGCAAGCCGTGTTTTTCAGTTTTTGGAAAATAGGTGCCACCAAAAAAAGGTATTTGATCTTCAGGCATTAATATCATTGTCAGAGGCCAGCCGCCATGGCGTTGGCTTAGTAATTGTTGAGCTCGTTGGTAAATCTTGTCTAAATCAGGTCGTTCCTCTCGGTCTACCTTAATGTTGACATAATGGGCGTTCATCACATCTGCGGTGGCCTGGTCTTCAAAAGATTCATGTGCCATGACATGACACCAGTGACAAGCGGAATAGCCAATTGAAAGCAATATGGGTTTGTTTTCACATCGGGCGTATTCGAGAGTTGCTTCACTCCAGGGATGCCAGAATACTGGATTATCTGCATGCTGAAGTAAATAGGGGCTGGTTTCGTTGGCTAGGGTATTAGATTCAAAATTCATATTTTGGCTTCACGATTAAGAGATTAAGAGATTAAGAGATTAAAAGGTAAAAAGTCTATTTTATCAGTCTGAAAAAATGATGCCAGGGAATTAATCTTAATTGCATGTCGTACAAAAAAACGGCAATTTGAGGTGAATTTCCAAGCTTAGCCGCTATTAGTAGTTCATGTTAAACTGCCCAGATGAAATATGATGGTATAGAAAAAATTGCTTTTAGCATATCAGCCTTTGAAATTCACTGGATAGTATTTGGTTTAATATTCGCGATCATAATTTCTGCGATTTTTATTGTCCAAAGAACTCACCAAAAAGAATACAAAGCTTGGACTTCAGCGCGTAAAAAAGACACTTTATTGTTCGCTATTTTAGGCTCAATTATTGGTTTTGTAATAGCCTTTTTGTTTTTCAAAGACAATTCTCTTAAGTTGGGTCCAATTGATGTTCACTGGTATGGATTAAGTTATTTAGTCGCAATTGCGATCGCCTTTGTTTTACTAAAAATTCAAGCTCGGCGTAAAGAGTACCAAGATTGGACTCAAGATCGCATATTGGATTTAGTTTTTTTTAGTGTTATCGGCATTGTTGTTGGCGGGTATTAATCTACGGCATGGAAAACTTGAGTCATGATTATTGGTATGTCTTTAAGCTTTGGAAAGGCGGTATGGCGTTTCATGGCGGATTAATTGGTGTAGCGCTGGCAATATGGCTTTACGGTAAAAAACTCAATAAAAACTTTTTCGAAATGGCTGATTATGTCGTGCCCTCTATTCCTTTGGGCCTTGGGGTTGGTCGACTCGCTAACTTTGTTAATAGTGAGCTTTGGGGTAAGCCTACCGATTTACCTTGGGGCATGCGAATTCCTTTCCGTTGCGATGATACGACGTTTGCGCAAAACTTTAGAACCTTATGCGAAAACAAAGGCATTGAAACTTACACCCCAGCATTACATCCCTCGCAATTGTATGAATTACTATTTGAAGGAATAGTGTTATTTATTATTATTTGGTTTTTTGCTCGCAAACCAAAACCACTTATGGCCGTGTCAGGATTGTTTTTGTTGCTTTACGGCGTATTTCGTTTTTTAATCGAATTTGTTCGCTTGCCAGATGGACACATAGGGTACGATGCTTTCGGTTGGTGGACGCGAGGACAAACAGCAACCTTGCCTATGATCATTCTGGGTATAGTATTTTTAGTATTTGCCTATAAGCGAAATTCCATAAATTTTAAAGATAAATCAAAAAGTAAGTAAACGATAATTAATAGAGCTAATTGAGGGATATGGTCGATGAAGCAATATTTACAACTCATGCGTCACGTTTTTGAAAATGGTACGCTAAAGAGTGATCGTACTGGCACGGGTACGCGAAGTGTTTTTGGTTATCAAATGCGTTTTAATTTAGCAGATGGTTTTCCGGTTGTAACTACAAAAAAATTACATTTAAGATCTATCATTCATGAGCTGTTATGGTTTTTAAAAGGCGATACTAATATTAAATATTTAAAAGATAATGGTGTCAAAATATGGGATGAATGGGCTGATGAAGAGGGTAATCTTGGTCCTGTTTATGGCAGTCAATGGCGCTCGTGGCCAAGTCGGTCGGGTGAGAGTGTGGATCAGATTAGTCAATTAGTAGAGCAAATCAAATCAAACCCAAATTCAAGGCGATTGATAGTCAGCGCTTGGAATGTTAGTGAAATAGAAAATATGGCTTTGCCACCTTGTCATGCCTTTTTTCAATTTTACGTCGCCGACGGAAAATTATCTTGTCAATTGTATCAGCGTAGCGCTGATATATTTCTAGGCGTTCCTTTTAATATTGC
>QIKQ01000007.1 GCA_003233075.1 Gammaproteobacteria bacterium | reverse complement strand
AGCGAGTGTAGTATGACTAAGGAGAAAAATGCTTGGCTTAGTACATTAATAAATGATCGTTTCTTCATTGTTCGAATAAAAGCTTTTTAGTTGACATGGTTGCCTTACAATTTACACTAGAGTTAATAGGGAATTAGCGGCCTAGCCAAATTTATTAGTTCTAATCACTCAATGTGTCGGCAAAAAGCTGGCGAAATTGAGCTTAGAGCCAGAGAATTTTGTTATTTTGATAATTCGAAATGTAAATTATTTTTCAAATGATAGGTGTATCTGCCAATAAATGGATCCTCTAAACCAATTTATTCTTTTTCTGGTATCACTCGTGGCGAATATTTTCTCAGCATTTTCTGGGGGAGGCGCGGGTCTAATTCAATTGCCTGTTGTTATATTTTTCGGCTTAACATTTTCGGTTGCACTTGCAACGCATAAAGTCGCGAGTGTCGCATTAGGCGTGGGTGCTACCATTCGGCACTGGAAGGAAAGCCACTTACAGCGGCAATTTGCGGTTTTCATATTAGCCACTGGTTTGCCAGGAGTTTTTATAGGCGCTAATCTAATCGTGGGTGTCAAAGGATCTCACGCAGAAATTGCCTTAGGCGTATTGACCGCAAGCTTAGGTATTTATTCATTTTTTAAAGAGAGCTTAGGCCAAAACTATCAGCCTAAAAATCAAAATAGGCGGGGATACCTAATGGGTGGCGCAGGTATTTTTTTCGTCGGTATTTTAAATGGATCGCTGACGTCGGGAACGGGATTATTTGTAACCCTATTACTCGTGAGTTGGTTTGGCTTAGATTACAAACGAGCGGTTGCCTACACATTAATATTAGTGGGACTATTTTGGAATGGCCTTGGCGCAGTGACACTCGGTTTTTTAAGTCACATTGAATGGTCTTGGCTGCCAGCGTTGTTATTGGGTTCCTTAATTGGAGGATATATTGGTGCGCACTTATCGATTGTCGCAGGCAATAAATTCATTAAACGCGGATTTGAAATTGTGACAGTATTAATTGGAGCGCAACTTATATTGCGCAATATCTTCGAGGCTGATTCTGCAATTAATTTAACCTAGTTTGAAACTAAGCTAGTATTTCCTGTACTCGGCCGTTTTTCAAACGGCTTCCTACAGGCTACGGATGTTTATTCATTGCTGGGTGTAGCCTGCAGGAGCTTGCGAGTGCAGGAATAAATGCGTCAATTTTTAACGTAATTGCAGTGTAGTTTTATATTCCCCATTGTGCTTTATAGCTTTCTATAGCCGCGTAATATCGTTTCACTTCGTTCGTAGAATCCGTGTCAACGGGGATATGTGCTATGTAGTGAATTAAATGTTCGAGTTTAATAATGCTTAAAACTTCGATGCCATATTCCTGTTCTACTTCTTGAATCGCGGATAAATCGCCTTCGCCGCGTTCTTGTCGATCTACTGATATAATCACGCCTGCGACTTCAGCGCCTTGAGACTTAATAACATCGACTGATTCTCGAATTGATGTGCCGGCTGATATAACATCATCGATAATTAATACCTTGCCCTTGAGTTCTGATCCAACGATGCTGCCACCTTCGCCGTGTTTTTTGGCTTCTTTGCGATTAAAGGAATAGGCCTTGTCTAAATTAAATTCAGTCGCGAGGGCGATGCTCGTGGCTGCAGCTAAGGGAATGCCTTTGTAGGCAGGGCCATAGATAACGTCAAAATTAAGCTTGGATGAATTTAAAGTTGCTGCATAATATTTTGCTAGTTGCGCCAAACTTTTACCCGTATTAAACAAACCCGTGTTGAAAAAGTAGGGACTGAGTCGGCCTGATTTAAGAGTGAATTCACCAAATCTTAGTGCCTTAATCGACAATGCGAATTCAATAAATTCTTGTTGATATTTTTCGATCATGTTTGTGACTAACCTTTAATTATTAAGCTAAGTTTACGGCTACATTAACTGCTACAATGGTCTTGGTGTTATATTTTAAAACGAAACAAGGTAAATGAGTAGTACTATGTTTAGAGTGATATCGGTTAATGTTAATGGTATTCGAGCGGCGGCTAAGAAAGGATTTTTTGAATGGATGAAACGTCAAAACGCGGATGTCATTTGCGTCCAAGAAATCAAAGCGCAAATCGATCAACTAGAAGATAAAATATTTTGGCCAAAAAATTATTACTCCGAGTACCATTCAGCACAGAAAAAGGGTTACAGTGGTGTTGCTATTTATAGCCGACATAAACCCGACAGAGTGAAAGTAGGATTAGAATGGGACTTATTTGATCAAGAAGGGCGCTATTTACAATTTGATTTTAAAGTGAATAATCGAAATTTAAGTATTGCTTCAATTTATTTACCCTCTGGCTCATCAAAGGAAATTCGCCAAGAATTTAAATACCAGGTGATGGACTTTCTGGATGAAAAGATGAAAAAAATGCGACGTCAACGTCGTGATTTTGTTATTTGTGGTGATTGGAATATTGCGCATAAAAAAATCGATATAAAAAATTGGCGTGGCAATCAGAAAAATTCGGGATTTTTGCCAGAAGAAAGAGCTTGGATGGACCAATTATTTGGCCATCGTGGGTTTATTGACGCTTTTCGCGAGGTAAATCAAAAGGCAGATGAATATACCTGGTGGTCGAATCGTGGTCAGGCATGGGCGAACAACGTAGGCTGGCGTATTGATTACCAAGTCGTGACCCCGGGAATTGCCAAAGCAGCTAAAAAGGCGTCTATTTATAAGCGTAAGCGCTTTTCGGATCATGCTCCACTGATCATTGACTATGACATCTAAATGTTCTCGCAGACCTTATGCACACTCGCTACGAGCCAACTGATTAATGTAAATGCTTATTCAGGTTTGGGCTAGTTCGTTCGCGAATGGGATCAATTACTGAAGGCGAAGCATGGTGTAGAATCATTTTCCAACCCTGATTGGTCAGTTTGTATATATTGGTAGCAACAATAGGTGGTCTAGGCTTTGGATCACCATGCATGTATATGTTTTCAGTCACGATGTGAATTGCTATGTCGTCTGTTTCCTTTCTCTGTTCATCGCTAATTTCAAAATGCATTTTTTTACCTGCTAGGAAAATTTGTCGCCAACTTTCCGTAACTAAGCTAAGTCCTTGATTTATAATACCCATTGGGTGGACGCAGAGTAAATCATCGTCGCTGGCCCAAACTTGCATCATTTGCTTGACATCAGCTCTCTCAAAAGCCCTGTAAAAAGCGACTTCAGCATCACTTGCGGTCAAAAATTCATTATTTTGCATAGTGTTTCAAAACTTGATTAAAATTAGGGCAATTGTATTGCAATTGCTTCAATATTTCACGATACTCTCTATGAGACTGGTGTGGAAGTTTGCCAGAAATAAAATAAACAATAAACCAGACGTTAACAAGTGTATTTTTCTATTAAAACCAATAATCTACACTGTGATCAGATGCACAGATTGGAATGCGGGGAAGTTCGCATTTCCACACTATACTATATTATAGTATCTACGACCTCCGATCTTAATGGTAACTAACTAATTGGCAAGGTTTTTGATTGTAGTCCATTACTTATTGCGTGGATAAGCTTGGATGTTTCCAGGATAACTGACAAAAGGTTTTAGCAGAATATGGGTGCAGCGAGAGAGCTAGTCGACAAGAAGGTTTTAAAAAACCTTGTACCTCTCAACAGTCTTTCACAGATTCATTTTAAAGAGGTGACTAAAAACGCTGTCATTGAAGATGTGGCGAAGGGCTCGTTTCTATTTCAGCAAGGCAAGCGAGATAGTTATACTTTTTACGTATTGTCTGGCGAAGTTTCAATCATTAATGGTAAAACTATTGTTGGTTCAGTTTCTGGCGGTAGTAAACAATCTAAGCAACCACTTCCAAACGAGCAACCAAGAAAATACAGTGCAAGAGCTAAAACCAAAGCAACAGTAATGCGGGTAGATACTAGCTTGCTCGATGTTTTACTCGACTGGGATCAATCCGGACATTATGAAGTAACAGAAATTCAATCAGATGATGATGATGATTGGATGACTAAAATGTTAAAGTCGGAATTATTTGCACATATCCCTGCTCAAAATATTCAAAAAATGATCATGCGTATGGAAGAAGTTCGCTGTAAGGCGGGCGAGTCCATCATACATCAGCATGAAAAAGGTGATTGCTACTATATAATGAAAAGCGGTCATTGTGTTGTATCACGGCAGACAGCAAAGGACAGCAAACCTGTTTTAATCGCCGAGTTGCGCGATGGCGACAGTTTTGGCGAGGAAGCTTTAATTAGTGATGGTCTACGAAATGCGTCGGTAACGATGATTACTGACGGTACATTAATGCGATTATCAAAATCTGATTTCCAAGAATTACTGCAAGATATATTAGTAACAAAAGTGAATATGGCTGAAGCTATTGCACTGGCGAATGAAGGTGCAACTTGGCTCGATGTTCAAATGCCCGCAGAACATAAAAAGCATGCATTGCCTGGCAGTGTTAATATTCCGTTAAATGCATTAAGAAGCTCTAAAGAGCAGTTAGATATAAATGATGTCTATGTTGTTTATTGTCTGGAAGGTTTAGAAAGTGCAAGTGCGGTTTTTGTATTAGGCCAATACGGCTTTGATGCTGTATTACTTGATGGTGGAATACAGTCGATTCCTGCTTCAGAGATTAAAAAACTTCAAGCTAGCGTGAAGAGTGCTGATGTAATAAACATAAAACCAGAATCAGTACCGGTCGCCCCAGCTCCGCGGCGAGCGAGTAAAATTGCGAAACAAGAAGAGAAAAAGGCGGCTAAAGTAGCAGTAAAAGAAACCAAGTTAAAAGAAAAAGAATTTGCAAAAAATATTAAAGAGCAAGCGCGGAAAGGCAAGTCAGCAGAAGAATCTTTATTAGAGAAAAAAGCCAATCAGACGCAAATCAATAGTTTACGTGAACAACTCGATAAAGCTAAATCACACATAGAAATTCAAGAAAAAGATATTGCAACGATTGCTTTAGAAAAAGAAAAATTGGCATCTCGATTAAAAGATTTTACTAACAAGGCTGTTAGTAAACGCGAAGAAATGAATGATGACGTCGATGATTTGCACAAGCAATTAGAAGACATGCAGTATGAACATGACGTTGAACGTAAAAATTTGGAAAAGGAAGTTAGTGTACTTAATAAAAATGTTGAAAAAGCTGAATCTTATCGTACTGAGACAAAAAGTTTAAAAGAAGAAGTAAAAGAATTAGAGCGAATTCAGAAACAATCAGAATCGGAGCTCGAGATTATTCGAGATGAGGCAGGCGACAAAAAAACGATTGGCACTGAGCTGGCTAAGCTTAGATCTGAGCATGAGCATTTACTTTCAAAAAACAGTGACAATGAAACAGAAAAAAGTAATGTTGCAAAAGAATTAAGCGAGATAAAAAGCTTACAAAAAAGCGAAGATAAATCTTTGGGTCATGAGATGGATGCATTACGCGAGGAAGTTAAGCGATTAAGCGAAGAGTATAAAATAGCAAAGGACAGCGCAAAACAATATTTAGCCGAAAAAGAACAAATTGAAAGAAACAAAGAAGAAGATGAACAAGTTCGTGTGAGTTTGTTAGAGCAGCAAAGCAATTCAAGTCAAGAATCGAAACAGAAAGTAAGTGAACTTGAAAAAGAAATGACTGGTTTGCGAGAAGAATTAGAGTCGAATCGAGGTTTAATAGATCAGCTAGCAAAATCAGCGCAAGCGACAGAAGATAAATCAGAAGCGGATAAAGAAAAGCAAGAATTTTTAGAAACTCTTCAGAAGCATCAATCCAAAATTCAGACATTAGAGCAATCAAACAATGAATTACATGAGCTGCTTAAATCGAGCGAAGTCAATACTGAGAAATTAAAAGAGCAGAAAGCGAAAATTGAATTTGATTGGCAAGCAGCAGAAAAAGCTCGAACTGGCTTGATTGAGCAATATGATCTTGAGATCAATAAACTTGAAGACACAAAGGTGCGCAATGAATCGCAATTAGATATAGAACGTCGAAATGCTAAAGAGTTACAAGAAAAATTAAAAAGTACACTAGAGAATCGCGATAAGCAAATAGAGAAAATAAACACAGAAGCTAAAATGTTTAAACAAGAACGAGATTTGTTAAAGAAGGATTTGACCTCGTCAAAAGCAAGTGCCTCAAATAGTTCCAAATCCGAAGGTAAATTACAAAACGAAAACGCGAAACTTGAGAAAGCAGTCGAAAATCGCGACATTAAAATTAAGGAAACGAGCGAGTTATTAAAAGCGCTTGAGCAAGAGAAAAATATTATCGAAGAGGCCAAGCTTGATATTCAAAAGCAGAAAAAAGGGTCCGACAAAGAATGGTCTGAGAAGTTAGAAAAGAAAACTAGTGACTATCACGCAATTAAGTACCGAAACGAGCAATTTGAAACAGAGCTTAATATTTTAAAAACTGATTTTGAACAAAACAGGAAACGATTAAGTGAATATGAGATAGAACGCGACGAATTATATGAGCAGCTTAAAGGTGCGGAACAAAGAGGCATCGAGCAATCTTCCGTGGACAAGGAAGCCAAAACATTAATGCGTGAGATAAAAGCATTAGAAAAAGATAATAAAAAATCGCAAAATACCTCGAAAACTAGAATAGCTGAATTAGATACTACAGTGACTAGTTTGCAAACTGAGATTAAAAAATATCGTGATTTACAATCTATCCTTGAAGATAAAAACCACGAATTAGAAGAAGACGTTATCGGCATTAATTCTTTGAATTCAAAATTAGCGGATAAAGATAAAGAAGTTCATACATTGCAACGCCAAGTGGCTCAGACTCAGGCGCAACTTAATGCGGCGAAAGAAAGCATAAGAGAAAACAGCGAAAAGTCAGAAAGTGATGTCGAATATCTTGAATTGCAACAAGAGCATATTGTTTTAAAAGAAGAGTTGGATGAAATACAGATTCGCAATCAGCAGCTAGAAAGAGAAAGATCAGTTTACGAAAGTGAGATCAGTGGCTTAAAGAAATCAGATAAAGCGCATTCGCAAGACTCATCTAAGCTAAAGGAAATTCGTAAACAAAAGTCATTAGATGACAAAGAACTTGATAATCTGAAGTCGGATCTTGCGATAGCACTCAGCGCTAATGCTGAAATTGAAGAAAAATTACGACAGAATCAAGCCACCTTAAGAGACAAAGATAGCAAAATGCAGCTTTTGGGTGAAGAACTAAAAGGTTCGCATAAAGCAGCTGGCAAGGCTGCTGCAATGAAAGATCAATTAGAAGGCATTAAGCGCGATGCCAAAGATAAGGTACGGCAGTATCAGTACGAATACGAATCTATGGTCAAAGCGATCCGTGAAGAAAATCAAAAACTTCGCACTGAATTACAACGGGTTCAGCATGTTGCCAAAGCGCAAGCCAATCAGCAAGCAAAGGCGTTGCAGGCAGCGCAATCTGCAGCAGAAAGTAGTAATGTAATGAAACTTGATTTACCGCCTGATCCAAATGATCCCTACACTCCATTGGATATCGCCGACATCCCACAAGCGCCGGACCCAAGCGACCAGCGTTTTGATGTTCCAGAAATTGCTCAATACAGTGATTTTGCTCAAAGCGGGCAATTTCAAAGTAATCAAATTAAGAACAATGAATTTCAAAGTAGCGAATATTCACAATACACTAGCGATACCTTTGGGGAGCGAACTCAAGTACATTTTGTTAGTGAAAAAGAAGCGGGAAAATCGTTTAGTTTTGCGAAATTATCGGCAACACTATTGATAGTCGCTTTATTTGGTGGAGCTGCGTATTGGTATTTTGATATTTATCCTCGCGCAAAACGCGAGGCCGCAAGAATTGAAGCGCAAACTAAAACGATTGTACCAAAAGTTAAAAAACCAAAATTAGTTAAAGTTGAAAAACCGCTTAAAGCTAAAGCGGTTACGAAACCGGCCCTTAAGAAAAAACCAGCGAAACCGGCAGTGGAAAGAGCGGTCGTGGTTAGACCGGGTAAAACTTTTCAAGATAAGTTGGCTGATGAGACACTGGGACCAAAAATGGTAGAGATACCCAAGGCTAGGTTCGCGATGGGTTCTAAAAACAGTGCGTTGGAAGCAAGCGAAAAACCAAGGCATGCAGTTAGTTTAAAACGTTATTCAATTTCAAAATATGAAGTTACTTTTGCTCAATATTTAGTTTTTGCCAACGCAACTGATCGTCGTATTCCTGAAGACGAGTGGGGCAAAACTAATCGACCAGTGATTAATGTGAGCTGGCAAGATGCGGTTGATTATACTCGGTGGCTATCGGAGCAAACGGGTTATATTTATCGTTTGCCTAGCGAGGCGGAGTGGGAATACGCTGCGCGTGCAGGCAGTGTAACCGATTACCATTGGGGAAATAGTCTGGGCAGTAATCGCTCGAATTGTTTTGATTGTGGTAGCCAGTGGGATAGCAGTAAAACTGCTCCAATTGGAAGTTTCAAAGCGAATAAATTCGGTCTCCACGATATGTTAGGAAACGTCATGGAATGGACCTTAGATTGTTATCACAATAATTACAAAGGTGCTCCTAAGAATGGTAGTGCCTGGCTCACAGGTTCGTGTAAGACGCGCGTTTTGCGTGGCGGCTCCTATATTGATACAGATGACCAAATTCGGTCTTTCGCACGTGTGCAGGCATCTAAAACTACGGTTAACAAACAAATCGGTTTTCGTGTCGTTAGAGAACTATAATCTAAAAAAATTATTATATGTCTAGAATATTAGGCTTTGGCATAGCAACTATAGACATTATTAATTCTGTCGAATATTACCCGGAAGAAGATGAAGAACTACGAGCCAAAGCGCAGAGAATCGTGCGTGGCGGCAATGTTTGCAATACCCTGTCTGTTCTTAGTCAAACAAATCATTCTTGTAGTTGGGCCGGCAGTTTAGCGGATGATGAAAATGCAGCTATCATTGTAGCGGATTTAAAAAAGAATAAAATAAATATTGATTTTTCACAGACTCGCGTACAATCAACTAGTCCTGTGAGTTACATTACCCTTAATCAATGCAATGCAAGTCGGACTATAGTGCATTATCGTGATCTTGCGGAATTTGAATTTAAGCAAGAGTCTCTCCCAGATTTTTCTCTCTACGATTGGGTTCATTTTGAAGGTCGAGCAATTGAAACGACTCGAAAAATACTTGAATCAATCTCACAGTTGGATCGAAAACCCATTGTTTCTCTGGAAGCGGAGAAACCCAGAAAGGATATCGAATCATTATTTCATTTAGTCAATTTCCTAATGTGTTCAAAACATTACATGTTGGCGTGCAAATTTACTTCGGCAACAGAATTTTTAGTTTCACTTAACAAGCAATACCCCAATCTAGTCGCAAGCTGTACCTTGGGTGAGCAAGGCGCCTATTTAATCAATCAGACAGGCCAATGTTATTCTCAAGCAGAGGTCGAACTTGACGTCATAGACACGATAGGCGCAGGTGACGTTTTTAATGCGGGTCTGATTGATAGTTTTTCTATTTCGAATGATCATGAAAAAGCATTAAACGCCGCATGTAAATTAGCCAGCAAAAAAGTTTGCCAGGTTGGTTTCGAGAACTTATTTTAAACTTATGGCTGAAATCTTTTTATGTGTTTTAGACGATATTCAAATGGGTTCAGCAAAAGGCTTCGAAATTCAAGATGAAGAGCGAATGCCGCGGTCTCTTTTTGTCGTGCATGATACAAATAATAAATATTATGCTTATCGTAATTCTTGTCCCCACACTAGCTCGCCATTGGATTGGATGCCAAATTAATTCTTAACCCCATCGTTGCATAAAATGTTGGATTCAGGGCTATTTTAATCGAGTATCATAGGCTCTCACGCAGTATTTTCTAGTGCGAGCATAGTTCATATTACGTCACTGTTGTCCCGTTAACTTTTTTATCTCGACGTTTAATAGTCGCATTCACTAAATAAAATAAGCGACCGATAATTTCGCATTCGAAGCTCCTCGTCGTTGCGAAGCTGCGAAAGCAGCTGAAGCAATCTCCTAACGTAAGTTATTGAATTAAGGGGATTGCTTCGGTGTGATCAAAGATCACACCTCGCAACGACTAATTCCTTTGAAACGCC
>QIKQ01000106.1 GCA_003233075.1 Gammaproteobacteria bacterium | reverse complement strand
CGAATTATTTTGGATCTTAACATCAAGAAAGATAGCGCTAACTTAAATACCAATATTGGCACAGGGCAAACTATCGCTATAAATACCCGAGAAATAAAAACTCAGGTGTTAGTTAACAATGGTGAAACCATTGTACTTGGTGGTATTTACGAAGCACAAAAAGATAAGAAAGTGAACCGAGTGCCTTTTCTTGGAAAAATTCCTTTACTCGGCGTACTGTTTAGAGATAAAACGATTATTGACAATAAATCAGAATTGCTTATTTTCGTTACCCCTAAAATTATCAAAGATGAATTTGGTAAGAATATAAAATAAAAATTCAGTCAAAGTATGAGCACACGTAGCCCAGCTCTTTAGAGCTGGGAACAATCGCTTAAGGTTTTTTATGAAATCCCAAAGGACAAAGGTGTCAAGTCGATTTTGGAGTTAGTTTCGACTGCTTTCGCAGTCTCACTACGACGACCTCACAAACTCGCTTTGCGAGGTAAATTCCAGCGTCTTTGCGAAGCTGCGATAGCAGCTGAAGCAATCTCGTAAATTCAACTACTATTCCATAAACAGTACGCAAAACTCCAGGAAATTGTTTCGCTGGGTTCTTCGTACTCAGCTCACAACATGCTCACGACTCGCTTCGCGAGGTAAATTCCAACGTCTTTGCGAAGCTGCGATAGCAGCTGAAGCAATCTCGTAAATTCAACTACTATTCCATAAACAGTACGCAAAACTCCAGGAGATTGTTTCGCTGGGTTCTTCGTACTCAGCTCACAACATGCTCACGACTCGCTTCATCTCAGAACCACCTGCGGTGTTTCATCAAGTACTTCCCCCCTTTAAAAGCCTTTCGGGCTTCATTTAAGGATACATTGAACTTGCAAATGCAAGTTCTAATAAACTTACTTCGTAAGTTGAGGTCGCGCGGTGGGTTCGTTCTGTCGATTTTACTTGTCACTAACCCCCAATTTTCGTTATTGTTAAGCTATGAATAATAACGTCAATATAATCTTAATAGGACCTATGGGTTCAGGGAAATCCTCCGTCGGAAAACGCTTAGCACAGGATTTAGGCTACCCATTTTACGATAGCGATAAAGAAATCGAAAAATCCACTGGTGCAAATATTCCGCTAATATTTGAACTAGAAGGCGAAGATGGGTTTCGCAAACGCGAACACGAAGTAATCAAACAACTTTGCTCAAAATCGAACTGTGTTCTGGCCACTGGTGGTGGCTCGGTAGTAAGCGAGGAAAATCGCAGCCTATTAAGAAAAAGCGGAATTATAATTTATTTATACGCATCAATTGAACAAATTTTGGAACGTACTAAGCGAGACCGAAACAGACCATTATTACAAACCTCTAACCCGAAACAAAAACTAGAAGAAGTCATGTCTAAACGTGCGCCCCTATACCAAGCACTTGCTGAATATACAATTGAAACTGACTATCATACCGTTAAGGAGATCACTGACTTAATTCTTGCCAAGATTAAAAAGTAAAGGAAAGTAGGAAAGGTGACGGGTCTTGTTTTAAATCATTTTTAAATAATGATTTAAAACAAGACCTGATACCTTTCCACCCATGCAAAACTCGACTTGACACCTATATCTTTATTGCTGGATAATGGCGCAGCTATTTACCGCAAAACATATAAATCATGAGCAATGCTGATCAAATTCAAACAGAAATTACTTTAAAGGTCAGCCTTGGCGACCGAAGTTATCCAATACACATTGGTGAAAACTTAATTGATCGCCAAGAATTATATCAGCCCTATATTCACGGCAAACAAGTCTTCGTTATCACTAACGATGTCGTCGCACCGCTTTATTTAGATAAAGTATTAGCCGCTTTATCAAATTACGAAACAAATGCCTTTATACTTGCCGATGGCGAATCACATAAAACTATCGAAACAGTTAATTCAATCTATACGTTCTTATTGGAACAACGGGCAAACCGAAGCGCAACGCTCATTGCCTTAGGTGGCGGTGTCGTTGGGGATATATGTGGATTTGCTGCGGCGAGCTATCAAAGAGGAATAAATTTTATACAAATACCAACGACTTTATTGGCACAAGTCGACTCCTCTGTTGGCGGTAAAACTGGCGTCAATCATAAGCTAGGAAAGAATATGATAGGCGCATTTTATCAACCCCAAGCTGTACTCGCTGACACGTTGACACTCAATACACTCGATGATCGTCAATTGAGTTCAGGTTTAGCAGAAATCATCAAGTACGGTTTGATAAGAGATAAGCCATTTGCTCACTGGCTTGACGAAAATATTAGCAATATTCTTAAGAGAGAGCCAATCGCACTTGCCGAGGCAATAAAAAGATCCTGCGAAAACAAAGCGCAGGTAGTTGCCGCTGATGAATTAGAAAGAGGCCAACGTGCATTGCTCAATTTAGGCCATACTTTTGGTCATGCGATTGAAACAGCCCTTAATTACGGTTCTTGGCTACACGGCGAAGCAGTGGCGGCTGGCACTTATATGGCTGCCTTATTCTCCAATCAGCTGGGCTGGATATCGAGTGCCGATTTAGATTATTTGGAAAATCAGTTAAAATTGGCCAAGCTACCAACTCGACCACCCGAAAATATTAGCGCCGAACAATTTATGCAACTAATGGCTGTTGATAAAAAAGTCATTGATAAAAAACTTAGATTAGTTTTATTGAAATCCATTGGAAATGCGATAGTCAGTGATGAATTTGATCAAGAAAAATTAATTCATATGTTAGAAACCATTGAACGCATACCAACTAATTTTGCACCCATTAATTAAGCCAGATATACAGTGATAAAACCATGCAACCATTAGCAAATTATGCAGCACAAGATGTCAACTCAAAAGGTCGTAAGATCAAAGAAGACAGCCCTGCCTATCGAGACGAATTTCAAAGAGATCGTGACCGAGTTATTCATTCAGCCGCGTTTCGACGACTTGAATATAAAACTCAAGTTTTTGTAAATCACGAAGGCGATTTATATCGAAACCGACTTACACATTCAATTGAAGTTGCTCAAATCGCGCGCTCAGTTGCACGCGCCTTAAATCTTAATGAAGACTTGAGCGAATCAATCGCATTAGCACATGATCTAGGTCACACTCCTTTTGGACACGCTGGGCAGGGAGCGCTGAATGAATGCATGTTAGATTATGGTGGATTCGAGCATAACTTACAGTCACTTCGTGTCGTTGATGAGCTAGAAGAGCGTTACGCTGAGTTTCTAGGCCTCAATTTAACTTTTGAAAGTCGCGAAGGAATCCTTAAGCACTGTTCTACCAAGAACGCCAAAAAACTCGGCAATATCGGCAAACGTTTTCTTAAAAAAACATCCCCATCTCTTGAAGCTCAATTGACGAATATCGCGGACGAAATTGCATACAATAGTCATGATGTTGATGATGGGCTAAGATCAGGTTTAATCAACTTAAAACAAATTCAAGAGATCGAACTAGTCGCCACTCAATACCAAAATGTACTCGACACTTATCCAAAATTAGATGAGCGACGAACCATCCACGAACTGGTACGCAGGCTGATTAACGCTCAGGTAGTCGATTTAATTGAAAACTCTAAAGCAATCTTAGAAGAAGCTAAACCAACAGCAATTGAAGACATTCGGGCAAGCAAAAAATCTCTAGTCGCTTTCAGCGATAAAATGCAAGAACACAACCTAGAGCTAAAGCGCTTTTTAAGAAATAATTTATATACTCACTATCGAGTCGTGCGCATGACCTCTAAAGCTGAACGGGTTATTAGAGAGCTGTTTGCCGAGTTTTTTGAACACCCCGAGTTATTACCCGATAAAATTTCTGACAAAGCAATTACTGCAATGCAAGAACAAGACGCCATTGTTTGCGCCAGGCATGTGGCGGATTATATCGCTGGCATGACCGATCGTTACGCCATTGCGGAACACAAGCGCTTGTTCGACCCAAGCGAAACTACTTAATATAGCTTTGAACAATTCGTCCCTGAATTGTCAGATCACGACAAGAAAAAAATGCGATTTTTTCTTGCCTTACAAAATCAATCGCTTACAGCAATCGATTTTGACGACACGTCCCTGTGTCGCACTCTATAATCGTTGTTAATAAAATATGCGCATCTACTTACAGCTACCGCCAATTGAGAACAAAGCTCCTCGCTTTTGCCATTTACACCTGCAAGAAGATTTGCTGGACGGCTGGAACTTATTGCGCGAACAAGGAAACCAAGGCAGTGCAGGTAGGGTATCTCGTTATCATTATGAGCATCATGACCAAGCCATTGAAGCCCTAACGAAGCTAAAGGACGACGCCATTAAAAAAGGTTACAAAATGGTTTTCGCGGAAGGCGAAAGTCAATAATATTAATCAAAGAACACGTAGCCCGGCTCTTCAGAGCCGGGAAATATTCAAACACCAAAATAAACTACCCCGCCGCAAGCGGACGGGGTAGTTTCCTAATAGATTTCGCTCCGCGCGAAGTGAATTCGCACGGGCGACCCCAATTTATATGGAGGGGGCAATTCCACTCTCCCCCATTGGAAACCCCCAATGGGTTGTGCCCGCAGCAAGCTGCGGGGTAAGCTGAATATAATTAGCTAAATACTTTTTAAAATAATCTGATTCTCACTTAGAATCGCCGTCGTCGCTTCTAAGTGAGAACAGACTGCTAAGGAACCTCTGATTAATTCAGAGGTTCTTACGACACAGGGATGTGTCGCCAAAACCGATTGCTGTAAGCGATTGATTTTGTGAAAAGAGAAAAAATCACACTTTTTTCTTGTCGTGCTCCGACAATTCAGGGACGAATTGTTCAGAGTTTCCCAAAATTAAAGAAAAAACTTGCCCCGGCTCTGAAGAGCCGGGCTACGAAGAACAAAAATAAGTAACTCTTTGTGTTAAACTATTAAAATGACAAAATCTGATTCGAGTCAAAACCCACATAAGAACAATTATTTAAAAAATATTTTGGGTGCGAGCATAAACCCATTCGATATGGCAAGTAATGGCGCAGGCTTATATCAAAACGATCACTTAGTTGAAACTCAATCACTTATCTGCCACTTACTTGAAAAATCAAATAAACTAATTTTAATTGAAGCTTGCAAAGACAGTGGCAAATCCACTTTCTTTAAAAAGACTGTGACTCAGATTTCAATACAACATAAAATGATAAGCTTCAAGGCAGAACCTAAAACTAGCCCGGAGCAATTACTTAAAAAAATAGCGCAAGGCTTAGGTCTGGCTTACAAAATGGGTAAAGACATACGCCTTAGAATATTTCACAGCATTACCGAATTAGTGCAAAACAACACTAAACCAATGATGCTTATCGACGAATCCCATTTGCTCAATGAAGATTGCCTAGAATTACTCGCAAATTTTAATCATGAGACATCAACACCATTATCAATTGCCCTTTTTAGTGAAACCAGTATTCACAATAAATTGACCAATCTAAAAACTAAAATCGAATTTGGCATGAATGCTCATCAGCTATTTTTACGAGCTTATACTCTAAAACAAACCGCCGAATTTATTTCGCTACACCTCGATAATATTGGAATTCAAATTCCCTTTATATTAACTGACGTTCAAATTGCTAGCATACACAAAGACTCCTCAGGCCTACCTGGGGAAATAAAGTCACTCACGCAAGAACTACTTGGATCTAAAAAAGTCGTAAATCATATCAAAACACTACTAAAGCAGGAAAAGTCTCATTCCAGGCGTCATAAAAAAAAATAGCTTACAATTTAAACTGGCAAATATGTTGTGGATGCATCCCCGTGATAAGTCTAATTTTCACACTATTATGTGATTTTAATTTGAAATCTCTATAAACCTACATTAAAGTATCGGACCCTATTCTTAAAAGTATCAAGCTCATGTCTGAACTAAAAAATGACCGCTTAATTCGAGCCCTATTGCGCCAAAAGGTCGATCAAACACCAATATGGGTGATGCGACAAGCAGGACGCTACCTTCCAGAATATCGTCAAATTCGGGAAAAAGCCGGTAGCTTCATGAACTTATGTCAATCACCCGAGTTAGCTTGCGAAGTCACATTGCAGCCGCTGGAGCGCTATCCTCTGGATGCCGCCATATTATTTTCAGATATATTAACCATTCCTGACGCCATGGGTTTAGGACTCTATTTTACTGAAGGTGAGGGCCCAAAATTTAAAAACCCAATTCGCACAGAAAAAGACATTGATGCTTTAGCAATCCCAGACCCTGAAGTTGAGCTACGTTATGTCATGGATGCGGTACGACTTATTCGATCTGAGCTAGCAGGTCGAGTCCCCCTCATTGGTTTCGCTGGAAGCCCTTGGACAATCGCAACCTACATGGTTGAAGGGGGCGGCACTAAATTTTTCGCCAATACAAAAACGCTCATGTTTGATCGCCCCGAGCTAATGCATCGCTTATTAGATAAACTTGCTATTGCTACCACTGAATATTTAAAGGCTCAGATTGCAGCAGGCGCCCAAGCAATCATGTTATTTGATACTTGGGGTGGAATGTTAACGCGCCGAGATTACCATGAATTTTCATTAGCCTATATGAAAAAAATAGTTGGCCAACTCAAATCAGTAGCGCCAAATGTGCCGATCACTCTGTTTACTAAAGGTGGCGCACTCTGGTTAGAGTCTATGGCGGACAGCGGCTGTGACGCGCTCGGCTTAGACTGGACAATTAATATTGCTGATGCAAGAAAACGCGTCGGTAACTCAGTTGCACTACAAGGAAATATGGACCCTTGTGTATTGTATGCAAATCCAAATAGAATAGAAGAAGAAGTAAAATTAATACTTGCCGATTATGGCAAGGGATGTGGACATATTTTTAACTTAGGCCACGGCATTCACCCAACTATAGATCCTGATCACATGGGGCATTTAATAGAATCTGTGCAAACGCACAGCCGACAGTATCACCAGTAGAAAACTAAAAGTGATTACATAGATTCCAAATCAATTTATAAATAAGAATTCTTTCTCGCAGTACGCGTTCTTCGAACGCTCCGTGCGAGCTACAAATATTTCATAACAATGCTTAAGTTAATGGCATTGCTGTACGGGCTACTGATTGCACAAGGCACCCGCAGCCTGAATTGGCTTTGGATCGTGTGCGAAAGTAATCCAAACAGCCATAGCCTTAGTAGGAATATTTTTAAAACGGCTCGTTCGTTTTAGGTTCCAACTGTTTTTAGCTCTAATAATGACTTCCTTAGATTCGTACTTCAAAACCGCAAAATCATGTTTTAGATTTTTACCGCTATTTTCCCCAGCTTTTATATTAGACTTTATATTCATCCCTAAATAAGCAACGTGCACACGACCACTTTTCTGCTCGTAAGAATTAGAATCGTATGCAATCGAAACGTTTTCCTTATTTAAAATAACATCAAGCTTACCTGGTTTGGATTTTTTCTTAATATTTAATTTTCCGGAATAATACCACTTCCGCCATTCCTTACCATTCAGAAAAAATCCGGGGGTGTAGACAGCACTCGAATAACCTTTTAGCCGATAAGCTTGCTGTCTACGGGTATATAGATTCGAAGCAAGCTGATCTTTCCAACCTAAATAATCCCAATAATCGACATGAAAAACGACTGGTACAATTTCTTTCCAAAGACGCTTATCATTTTTAAGTTTACTCACCCAACGATCAGCGGGCGGGCAACTACTACAGCCTTCTGACGTATATAGCTCCAATAAGGCCACCTGTTCTGCGCCAGAACTAAACCGGCATACTGACGCATTTAGGCTTTGACTTAAATATAAGAGTGCAATTAATAAGCTGTATTTTGTTTTCATTCTATTTCTCAGGTCTATGTCAACGATATAATTAGGACAAAAAATATCAAAAATAATTCCCGATTAATTACCTAAATAGAAGTGTAGCCTGTAGTGGTCAAGCAATGATGCATAAATTTAGGATATAATGCCGAACTCTCGATTTTTACCCATAGAAAGCACTGACGTCCCATAAATTTTCTGTCTCAAAGTGAAATAGTAACCGAGTGATCAGGTCGCACTCCACGCCCCGTCTTTGCGAGACTGCATTAGCAGTCGAAGCAATCTCGTAAATTTTATCGCAAAGGTTACGAGATTGCTTCAGCTGCTTGCGCAGCTTCGCAATGACACATGAATTTAGGAGATAGTGTCGAACGCTGAAGCGTACTCACTAAGACGATCTCGCTAGTCGCGTTGCGACGGCTCGTTCAATCGCTTCGTCCCGTATTGCGCTCGCTATCGTTGGCTGCATACGGGCTACAACGGTTATGAGCAGGGCTACACTGTAATCGACCGAAGCAAAGTAGGAAAATATGCTGTACAATTGGCCGATTCTCACAAGTTAAAAATCAACTCTCTATGAGCATTCTAAGTTTACAAAAAGTATCTTTGGCCTTTGGTCACTTGCCTATATTACATGAGGTTAATCTAGAGCTTCAAAAAGGCGAACGAATTTGCTTAGTTGGTCGCAATGGGACAGGCAAATCAACACTCTTTAAAGTCATTGGCGAAACCATTTCAATCGATGACGGCAATGTTTGGAAATCTGAAACGCTAAAACTAGCCTATCTCGAACAAGATGTACCTAGTAGCTCGGATCAAACTGTCTTTGAAATAGTCGCCGCTGGTTTAGGTAAGTTGGGTAATTTATTATCGCAGTTCCATACTTTAGCCCAGCAAAACATGGAAAATAACGAAGGCTTGTTAGATGAATTTGCCGAGGTTCAACACGAAATTGAAGTACTCGATGGCTGGAACTTAAGCCAAAAAGTCGAAAGCATAATTAGTCGCTTATCTTTGCCAGCAGACAAAAAAATCGGTGATTGTTCCGGCGGATTAAAACGTAAAACCTTACTTGCGCAAGCACTTGTATCCGAACCCGATTTACTACTGCTGGATGAACCAACCAATCACATGGACATAGACGCCATTAATTGGCTAGAAGAATTTCTACTTCGTTTTAAAGGCACCATTATATTTATCACCCATGATCGAACATTTGTTCGGCATTTATCAACTCGGTTTATCGAACTCGATCGAGGAAATCTCGCTTCGTTCAACGGCAATTTTTCCTATTATCAAGAAAAAAAGGCAGAAATGCTTAATGCCGAAGTTAAAACAAATGCCCGTTTTGACAAGAAACTGGCGGAACAAGAAGTCTGGATTAGGCAAGGCATAAAAGCGCGGCGAACTCGTAATGAAGGCCGAGTCAGAGAATTGAAAGCGATGCGAGAGCAGCGAGCTGCTCGCATAAGTACTGTAAGCAAAGTTAAACTTAATATCGATTCCGCTGAAGCATCGGGAAAGTTGGTGGCGGATTTGTCTCGCGTAAACTTTAATTATGATCAGCACTGCATTATTAAAAATTTTAGTACGCGCATTTTACGCGGTGACCGGATTGGGATAATCGGGCCAAATGGCAGTGGCAAAACAACACTACTCAATATAATACTTGGGCAACTCAAGCCAGAAAATGGAAAAGTAGACTTGGGCACGAAGCTTGATATAGCTTATTTTGATCAACAACGTAACCAGCTCGACTTAGAAAAAACGGTGAAGGATAATATTAGCGACGGCAATGATTACGTTGATGTGAAAGGCAAATCAAAACACGTTATCGGCTATTTACGAGACTTTTTGTTCCCACCTGAAAAAATCGATACGCCAGTGAGAGTGCTCTCAGGCGGAGAAAAAAATAGACTATTGCTGGCTCGCTTATTCACCAAAAAATGTAATTTGTTAGTGCTTGATGAACCTACGAATGATTTAGACGTTGATACCTTAGAGTTATTAGAAGATTTGCTGTCTGATTTTGAAGGCACCTTATTACTCGTGAGTCATGACAGAACATTCTTAGACAATATAGTGACAAGTACTATTGTCTTTGAAGGTGATGGCCATGTGGATGAATACGTTGGTGGCTACCAGGATTATCTGCGACAAAAATCAAACCGAGATTCCCTGGAAAAAGCCAAGACAGAAAAACCCAATAATACTGGCTCTACACAGGAAAATAAATCCAAGTCTAAAGCAAAATTAAGCTACAAAGAAAACCGCGAACTACAAAGCTTGCCGGCAAAAATTGAAAAGTCTGAATCAATCATTAGCAGCATTGAACAAAAAATTAGTGAAGCCGCATTCTATCAACAAGACAAAGACACAATCGCAAAAACGCTTGCTGAACTTGAATCACAGCGAGAAACTCT
>QIKQ01000232.1 GCA_003233075.1 Gammaproteobacteria bacterium | reverse complement strand
ATAATATTTAGCAACTCAGTGTTTAGATCGATTTCATGTCTCAAATAGTAACTCTATCAATTTAGTCCTATTTAGCTAGGTTTTATGAAATATTTTTATATTAAGCGGGACAGCAGTGTGGCTAAGACTATTTAATGCGCATAGTATTTTGCGTGCTTGTCCTCAAAAGTTATCACTCGCTATAATTTTCACTTAAGTTAATAGTTGCAGAGGTCGATAATTAATCTGTAGTCGGAGAAAACTACTTTTTTTGCAATAGGCTAGGGACTAATTTATAAATCTATTGTTTATTTTGTTTTAGAGTAGCAAAGTATTCGATAGTGGTGGTGGAGGTTGTTATGATTAGCATACCTATGGAAGATGAATTTGATATTCCCAAGTGGGACGTGGCATTAGAAGCGCTCATGCGTGAAGAATTTACTAATAATGGTAAATCCTTCAAATTGAGTGACATAATGCATTTAGCGGATGAATATTCTATTCGCTTTGATGACTTAATGGTAACGGCACTTGAATTAGTGGTGCATGGAGAATGGCAGTATTGCCATAGTAGCGGCGAGAAACATGCGATTACTCAAAAGGAAATAGATCAGTTATATCGAGGTGGCCGAATTCATGAAAATGATGTTCAGCACTACAATGGCTGCTGGATTCCGCTAGATGCTAAACAATAGTTAGATATAATTACGCTATTAAAGAGCGTGAGTAAGTAAGTCATTTCTGATGCGATTTTAAGTATCGCAAATCTCTGTACATTTTTATTCATTGTGAGCCTAAATAAGCTTAAGACATCGGTCTTAAAGCCGTTATTTATAATGTCCGTTTAACAAAAGTATGCTATTAGATAATGACCGTAAGTCAAAACCCAGAACTTGTCGACCTAAGTGAAAAGCTATTCGTTATAGAGCAAAAAAAGCGCTTATTACAATCGGTTTTTCGTTTTAGCCAAATGATAAATCGGCTTTTAGAGAGTGTAGAAGCAATTGGTTCACTTAGCGCAAGTTCATTTCAATTACCACCCAAAATAGCTAGTTTTTACCGAGGCATATACGGTCGCTACAAACACGATCCTAGTGCTAGAATCGAACATAATCTATTTGAAATTGAAAAACGAGTGCAGCAAGATTTTGATGCCATCATTCGCTTGTCCAAAATAAATGAGGTTGATTTTCAATCGCTTTATTGGCAAGCAGAAAAATCAAATGATAAACCTAAGTTTTGGCATGTGGTTGATATCTTTAAGCGACGACTTCAAACAGGGGTATCGCTGCGCTTAATTCTTCGTGAACGTGGGATATCACATAAAAAATTAGAAATGAATATATCAGAAGAATTTCTCGAAGAAAAAATAGAAAAATTAGAAATAAAGGAAAAAACTTGTATTCAAAATATTAAGTTGCAAATGAATAGCTTGGTCGATGATATCGATTTAATTTTCACAGCGATTGATGTTGAAAACGAAGGACATCAAAGCTTGGTCGTTATGCGCAAGGGGCTCATTACAAACTTGGCGCATTTAAATGCTGGCAAGAGTATTGAGCATTTACCCTATGAGTTTGAAATTGTTGTTGAACAAGATGATGAATTAAGTGAAACAGACGATGTCGAGGAAATACCGTCAGCATCTGCGGATAGTTTTGTGATTATTTGTAATCAAGTGGCGCAAAACTTGGATGAAATCAAAGATTCAAAACTAGCTGACGACAAGAACAAATTACTTTTAGAAAACCCAAAACCAAAAGGATTCTTTGCTAAACTTTGGCAATGGTTGAATTCTCCTGCGGGTGTCTCTTGGACTAATCTTAAGAAGGACGAATAAGGGATAGATTATGAGCTTCGATAAATATCAAATAGTATTCGAAGGGTTAATTTTAACTGGATTTGAACCAAATGACGTTAAACAAAAGTTATCAGTGTTGTTTAAAACCGATACCGATCAAATTGAAAAATTATTTACTGGGCAGCGTATCATTATTAAGGACGATCTGGAATATCAGATTGCGATCAAATATTGTGAAGTCATTAAGCAGCAGGGCGCGGATTGTGAGATAAAAAAGAAAACAAATATCCATGAGCAGTCTGTTGCAGTCGCGACAGACAACAGCAAAACTGAACAAAATCCTCTGTCGCCTAACGTAAACGCTTCACAAGCGGAGACAGATAATAGTCAAAATGAAGAATTGAATGATGAAGTTGAATCAGGGCATTGGCATAAAGGCATCGTAGAATTTAATACTGGATCTTTATCGACCACAGGCCTTGCTCCGGTTGGTATTCAATTAGTTGAGTTCGAAATAATACCAGATCTTGATATCTCACTTGATCATTTATCTTTAGCTACTGCTGGAGACAAACTAGTAGAGGTGGAGCCAATTGACGAGCCGGATATTCCAGTTGGCCATATTAATTTAATAGACTCAGAATAACTTACTTATGGACAGCTCTAAAAAATAATTTTTCGAGAATTTATTTTTCGGGTTTAATTTTTAGTAATTTGCAAGAGAGCAAAAATTGCTTATTTTTCTGATCTATACACCTTAATATAATTCCTTCACCTCTAAATTCAGGAATAGATTTATTTTTACCTGCCTTGATTTGAAATTCAAATTCTGAATTTTCACTAAAATTTTCATTTGATATCATTGCTAATCCAGTCGCGGACAAATCAATTAAATTACCTAGTATCCATCGCGTTGAATTTTTTTCTCGGTAGAGAATGGGGCTTTCAGCGGTAATTCTTGGAAATTTTCTTTTCTCATCTACCTTATTTTCAGTTGAATCCACAAAATCCTCACTTATATTTGAATTTACTTGTTATTTTACAAATCGGCGATTTTCCAAAAAAGTTTAGCGACTATAGCTGAATTATTGCGTTATTATTTGAGTTGCTTGCTATAAGCTATTTATAGCAGGTAAAATGACCAACAATTTAACGAATTCAGGATGCTTATGTTTAAACCGCTTCGAATAATTTTGTCTATTGTGGCCTTGTTACTGGTCATTTTCGCTACTAAACCAGGTACAGAAGCCATATTACATGGCTTAGCTATGATTCCTACGCTTATACTGCCGGTAATAGCGCCAATAGTTTTTTTCGTTTTGTTGCTCGATACGCTAATGTTAAAGGTGTTTTTGACCGACAAAGAGGGTAGAGAAAAGAAGATCTACCGAATAAGTATATATATAAACTTACTTTTAGTCGGTTTATTACTTGCTCGTTGGTATCCGTATATTAATGGGTTGAAATAAAGTGTTTGAAAATGAATGTTAAGTTAAAAAAAATTATACTTTTAGCAACGATCGGTATTGCACTTTCGTCGATATTGGTTTTACCCAGCGCGTTCGCAAACAGTGATTCTCTGTCATTTAATAACTGGAAAAATAGCGCTGAAAAAGGTGATAAAGATGCGCAATATAATCTTGCTCTCATTTATGAATCGGGTATAGGTGTAGAAGCTAATGTCAAATTGGCGGTTTATTGGTTCGAACAGGCAGCAAAACAAGGTCATATAGTAGCTCAATATCACTATGCGAGCCTGTTTTATCAAGGTAGGAATGTAGTTCAAAATTTTAAACTGGCAATTATTTGGTACACTAAAGCAGCCTTGTCTGGACACATTAAATCTCAGTCAAGTTTAGGTTTTTTACTCGCAGATGAGAAAAGTAAGCTTCGAGATTATGAAAAATCAGTTTATTGGTTTAGCCGAGCAGCTAAACTTGGTTATCCAGAAGCACAGTTTAATTTGGCTATGATGTATGCGACTGGTAGAGGTGTGGTCAGGAATTACATCGAAGCTTATGCCTGGTTTAGTTTGGCCGCTTTTAATAGTTATGAAAATGCAAATAAAAGCTTGGCTTTTGCATCCTCTCGGTTAACAGTAAAACAAAAAGAGAACGCAGATAGCTTAGTTGTGAATTATAAAAATCTCTATTTTCGTCCTGCAGTCACCAATAAATAATTCTTTTCCTATTTATCATAGATTCGGTCTATTTGAGGTCGTCCATTTTAATTTTTTTATTTTAGGTATTGAGAGTATTACTTTTAAATAGGGTTTAAATATAAGTCTTGCCAGTTTAGAATACGATTTGAAATAATTCAGTCTGGCCACTATATAGACAGGCGTAGTTCAAAGTGATAAAGGTTCAAAGTGATAAAGGCTTACATGTGTCACCATCAAGTTCAATAAAGGTTATTATTGCAGCACTTATTGGTAATACTTTAGTCGCAATAACAAAATTTTTTGCCGCGTTTGCAACAGGAAGCTCAGCAATGATCTCAGAAGGAATTCATTCCTTGGTTGATAGCGGTAATCAAGGTCTACTTCTTTACGGTGAAAAAAGGGCGAAAAAACCGGCTGATGAAGATCATCCGTTTGGACACGGTAAAGAAATTTATTTTTGGGCGTTCGTAGTCGCAATATCAATATTTGCACTAGGGGCAGGTATGTCCTTTTACGAAGGCATACACCAGGTTTCGAATCCGACAGCAATTACTAAGCCCTATATTAATTACATTGTGCTTTCCTTGGCTATGGTGTTCGAAGGTTTTTCATGGTGGGTTGCATTTAAAGAACTACGAAAGGGCAAAGGCGATCAAGGTTATTTGGAGGCAGTGCAAAAAGATAAGAACCCATCCATCTTTGTCGTATTTTTTGAAGACAGCGCGGCCATAATCGGATTAGTCGTTGCTCTGGGTGGATTAATTGCCAGCCAAATTACAGGTAATCCAATTTACGATGGTATTGCGGCAATATGTATTGGTGTGATACTCGCGATAACGGCTTTATGGCTAGCCTATGAAACGAAAAGTTTACTTATTGGTGAGGGCGCTAAATCAAGTACAGTAAAAGACATTCGTGTTTTGCTAGGTTCAAATTCAAAAATATCGCATGTCAATGAAGTGCTAACATTACATATGGGTCCCGAATTTGTCTTAGTTAATATTAGCGTTGATTTTATCGACCAGATAGCAAGTGGCGATATTGAAAAAGAAATTGCAATGATTGACAAACAAATAAAACAAAATCATCCCTTGGTTAAGAGAGTTTTTGTTGAGGCCGAGTCTCGATTTCAAAAGGGTGTTTAAATGAGTCAAACAGTTTTTATTACAGGTACTAGCAAAGGCATAGGACTTGAATTCGCTCAACAATATTCATCACTTGGCTATAAAGTGATAGCGACCTGTCGTGCGCCGGAAAAAGCTCAAGCTTTGTTTAAATTAAAAAAAGAAAGGCCAGATTTAATCGAAATTTTAGCGCTTGATGTTAGCGATTTATCGCAAATTTGTACTGTAGCAGCCTACTTAAAGGGGCAGGCAATTGATCTATTGATCAATAACGCGGGATCTTATGGTCGATTTGATTCTGTTTTGGGTAATATAGATGAGCAATCTTGGCAGGATACTTTTAAGGTTAATTGTATTGCTCCGATAAAAATCATAGAAGCCTTACTTAATAATGTTGTTATAAGCGATGAGAAAAAAATAATCAGTATTACGAGTAAAATGGGCAGTATGGATGATAATCATTCTGGTGGTAGTTACGTTTATCGTAGCTCTAAAGCTGGTCTTAACGCTGCTATGAAAAGTGTCGCAGTTGATCTACAGGAATACGGTATTCAAGTGGCTGTATTACATCCAGGATGGGTTAAAACAGACATGGGAGGCCCGAGTGCAGAGATTAGCTGTGAAACATCAGTCAGTGCAATGCGAAAAGTGATATCCAATTTGAGTCTAGAAACATCTGGTCAATTTTTTGAATATGACGGCTCTATAATTCCATGGTAAGGGAAGAAGAAAACATAATATGAAGGTTAAAGTATTGTTCGTTTGTCTCGGAAATATATGCCGTTCACCTACTGCTGAAGGCGTATTCACTCATTTAGTGAAACAAAAAGGTCATGAAGATTTATTGGAAATCGACTCTGCTGGAACACATGCGTATCATATAGGCGTTTCGCCTGATCAAAGGTCTCAAGAGGCGGCTAAACGCCGAGGGGTTGAGCTGGGTCATTTACGCGGACGTAAGGCTAACTCAGAAGATTTAGACTATTATGATTATGTGATTGCGATGGATCATGAGAATTATGATAATTTGCAAGAAATTAGTACAGAATCTAATCGACATAAAATAAAAATGTTTATGTCCTTTGCGACAAACGCGGATCATGATGAAGTGCCTGATCCTTATTATGGGGGAGAAAAGGGATTTGAACGAGTGCTCGATTTAGTAGAAAATGCATCAAAGGGTTTATTGGAGAGAATACTAGATTCTCAATTAAAAAATTCAATTTAATGTGCACATATTACAAATTATGGTTTTAACTTAAGCAATAATATTTATTATTGTGGAGAAAATAATGGCTGTAAAAAAGAAAGTAACTAAAAAGAAAAAAATAAGTAAAAAGAAAATTATAAAAAAATCAATTCTAAAAACCAAACTAAAGCCTAACAAGTCAATTAAGTCAAAATATTTGGAAATTCGACTTTCATCATTGGTCGTAAGAGAAAATGGTCGAAACCATGATATGCCGAGTTCTGGAACAATACTAATAAATTGGATATACCCTAGACCAGGCAAGCAGCGTATAACCGCAATTATTCCTTTTTCTGGTTTACAAGATAGCGCGGATGGCCAAGAAGCTAAGATAAATTTTTCTAACAGTCAATTTTCCGAGTCATTATTATTTAAAGAGCTAGTCGAAGGGGAATCGGTTCTCACCGCTGAAATAGCTATTACCAAAAGTCCGGGTCTAATCAGTAAAATATTAGAAACAGTGACTAAAATTGGCATTAAAAATTTAGATGTGCCCTATATCGGTTCCGCCTTAGGCGTGGTACTCGATAGTGCAGGATTAACTAAACAAAATGCGCGGGTCATTGGTAAGACTCGAATTGAGTTGTCTGATTCATCTCAAGGTGAGGTGGAAGGGGAACTTTTTATCCCAGAGGCATTTAATATTTATAAAAGTAATAAAATTAGCTTTAGGGCGGAAGACATTGATCTTTTTGACGAAGACGAATTTGAGGTGGGTGGATTTAATGGTGTTTTGACATTAAACATCACTTAGTAAATCTAGCTTGTATTAGTTATTATAGGCCCCGGGTATGGCGTTGCATCCAATAAGCGCGCATCCTCGTTTGCCAGAGAAAAAAAGAAAAGCAATTATTGCTGCGGTGCTTGAACTAAGGTCTACTGTTGCAGGGCGAGTTCTATTAAGAAAAATTAGAATGGATAAACCCACTAAGGCGAATTACAAACAAGATTATCTTTACTTGGAAAGTTTAAATTTATCGAACTATGGTACCTTAAAATTGTAGTTAAAGACAAATGGAAATAAATAACCAACCTATTAATTATGCGAATAAATATTTGCGAAGTATTCGCGTTCAGTTAACTGCTTTAATATCAAAATATGTATTTATACTGTGCTAAAAACGATAAAATTACTATTGCCTGCCTTGTTACCGTCTTGGCGTTTCTTTGATACTATTGGGCCTTCGCCTCGAATTCAGTATGCGTTATTAAGATCTGAAAATGATTCATCACAGCAATGGTATGAATTTAGACCTAGATCTAAACATGTATCATTTGGCCAAATGTTAACAAGAATGGTTTGGAATCCAAATTGGAATGAATCTCTCTTCTTGACCAGTTGTGCCGAGCGACTTAGAGAAAACGCAACGTTTCACAGCGAAAATGAAATCATGCGTTGTATTATTGCGGATTTTAAAGCTCACTTGTTGTCGAGCAATCAAGAAGATGCAAATTTTATTCAATTTCGTCTTTTATTCATTGAACGGCAGAAAAACAAGTTCGAACATAATGTGACGTTTTATTCACAGCTAAAAGAATTACCCAAACGAGAGTTTAGTGACTCTTGAACTCGCTATTCGTCTGACCGAAATATTATTGGGGATATCCTTAGTCCAGCAGAGTATCGAGCATTTACAGCTTCATAAATTGCTTCGTGTATTATATTTATTTAGAATAATATTGGCTCTTCTATTAATTATAGGACTTCAGGTTTACTGGGTTAGTATTTTTTTGTTACTTCTTGCAGTCTTTATCCTTCATCGTTTTCAAGGTCCTTATAACGGTGGCGCTGATCGCATGAGTTTGTTAGTTCTTTGCTGTGTTTGCCTGTATTATTTTGCGCCTAGTAAGTACTGGCAAGAAATTGCGTTTGCCTATCTTGCTATACAGTTACTGTTGTCGTATTTTATTTCTGGGTGGGTGAAGCTCATTAATTCAGACTGGCGTAATGGGCGCGCATTGCGCGATGTTTTTCAGTTTTCTGCTTATCCTGTTAGCGAGTCGATTCGGACCTGGTCTGAATCTCCTCGATTACTTTTTCTAATGTCCTGGAGTATCATACTTTTTGAATTACTCTTACCCATGTTGATTATGTCTGAGATTACTCTTGCAATTGCACTTGTTATAGCCGCCTGCTTTCATTTTGTTAATGCTTGTATATTTGGTCTAAATCGTTTTTTTTGGGCTTGGATTGCGGCTTACCCATCGGTATTGTGGCTGCAATTACGACTTTTTACGAACAGCTGAATTCATTACCGTAGCACTAATTCAAGCATATATTACCATCCATTAACGATACCCAAATGATTGTCAGCGATGATGTTTACCATGCTGGCCAGCATGATGTCCGGCGTGGTGAGTTGCTCTGTGGCGGGTAGTAAGTCAGTACAAACAAGAGTATTATCGATAATATAAATAGTTTACTTAGCTTCATTATTATTCTCCTAAAGGGTAGATAGTAGATACTAGGAGTAACGTAGAGCTACCATTTAAGTTGACAAAGAGTGATTTAATATCGATATTGAATACTAAAGTAAGGTACTATTTATCGAAGAATTAGTGAGTTATTAATGTCTAAAAAATACATTTTTTTATTGTTGTTGAGTCTTATAGGCGGTGTATTACTCACAGCCTTGTATTATTTTGGGTTTATTCGTTTCAATTATCCCTCACTCAAGACCTATCCCATTCGTGGAATCGATGTTTCGCACCATCAGGGATCGATTGATTGGTCTAAGCTGAAGACTGAAAAAATATCATTTGTCTTTATTAAGGCAACTGAAGGCAATGATTTTGTAGATCCTAAATTTTTATCTAATTGGAATAATGCACGTAAGCACGGTCTAGCAGTTGGCGCTTATCATTTTTTTACTTTTTGCTCATCAGCTAGTGATCAAGCAAATAATTTTATTAAAACCGTTCCGAAAGTTAAAGGTTCTTTGCCAGCCGTAATTGATATAGAGTTTATAGGGTCTTGTAAACACCAGCCTTCAATAAATGAATACCAAACTTCTGTCCAAATATTTATAAATTTAGTTAAAAATCACTACGCTCAAGAGCCTATTATCTATTCTACCTATGAATCATATAAAGGCTATTTAGACACACTGTTTGTGCGAAGTCCGCTTTGGATGAGAGACATATACAGCAAGCCTAGCTTAGGTAATAGGCGACAGTGGCTTTTTTGGCAATATTCGAATAGAGGCAGAATCAATGGAATTAATGCCTATGTGGATTTGAACGTATTTAAAAAGGACCTAAAATCATTTAAGAGTTTATTATCTAAGTGAGCATAAAAAAACGGCAGTCCTATAGAGGGCTGCCGGTTAAATAAAGTTATGTTAGTTAGTCAGATTTACTTTTTGGATCGTTTGCTATAGCGCTTCGAAAACCGGGTACCTTTGATTTTTGAGGTTCAGCCGTCACGGCAGGTACATCGCTATTGGCGGCTTGTTTAGTCGCTTGCTTGGCAGCCGTTTGATTTGAATCCATAGTAACTGTCGAATCGTTTCGAACGCTTTGCACTGTTTTTTCCCGAGTTGTGTTTGTTTCTTGAGTTGACTGTTGCTGCTGTCGGCTGACCGCAGAGACAAAACCTTGCGAAGGTGCTTTGGTTTCAGTTTGCTCTGTACTTGGTTTTGACACACTGTTTTTAGATTCTACATTTTTGGGTTCAATTGAAGTCGAATGATTAGATTGACTAAAACTAGCTTCATTACTAGAAACATTTTCTTTACTGTTTGTTTGATTATTATCTTGCTCATTCGTCGACGTAACTGATCGCGGAGCGGCGTTAGTATTGCGTCGCCTGGAATCGTTGTTACGACGATGGTTACGTTGGTTATTTCTGTCATTACGATAATTACGATTATTATCATTTCGTTCGGTACGATTATCGTTCGGTACGATTATTATCATTTCGTTCGGTACGATTATTATCATTTCGTTCGGTACGATTATTATCATTTCGTTCGGTACGATTATTACCGTTTCGTTCGTTGCGATTATTATAATTTGACTCGGTCTTGCTAGTTTCGCTAAGATTTTCTTGGAACTCGTTAATTTGATTAGCGTAATTATCGTTTCGGTTTCGATTATTACTATTCGCAGATTGTGATGATTGATTACGATTATTGTTATTTTTCTGCGTATTCTGTTGAGCTTGTCGATTATTTCGAGACTGGTTTTGATTATCTCGAGGTTGGTTTTGATTATCTCGCGATTGGTTTTGATTGTCTCGCGATTGGTTTTGATTGTCTCGCGTTTGGCTTTGACTTTCTCGCGTTTGGCTTTGACTTTCTCGCGTTTGGCTTTGATTATCTCGAGCTTGGTTTTGGTTATCGCGAGACTTGTTTTGATTTTGCCGACGGTTTTGATTTCGTTGCTGTCCATTACCATGGCGGCTACGGTTGTTCTGCCGGTGATTTTGGTTACGTTGATTGCCTCGCTTTTGTTGTGGCCGGCGTCGGCTATTATTTGCGGCTTTTTTAGTAACTTGTGGTTCGCCAAATAAAAATTTCCAAAGCCGTGAAAAAATTCCTTCTACTGCTTTAGCTTTAGGTGTGATAGCAGGGGATGGAGGTGCAATTGTCGCGACAGCAGGAGTTTCACTGCGGATTTGAGTTTCTGTCTTTTTGGGTTCACTAATGTTTTCCTCTTCTCCCTGAGTTAATTCAATTTTATAGCTAAGACCATCACCAATATCTTCGTCATCCCTTACACGCATTAACTCATAGTTTGGAGTATCAAGATTGGGATTAGGTACAAGCACAATAGAAATTTTATGGCGACTTTCAATTGCATGTACCATTTCTCGTTTTTCATTGAGTAAAAACGTAGCTACTTTAACTGGCAATTGAGCAATAATTTTACTGGTATTGTCTTTGAGGGCGTCTTCTTCAATGATACGTAAAATTGACAAGGCCATCGATTCGATACCGCGTATATGACCATGACCTTCGCAACGAGGGCAAGTAATTTGGACTGACTCACCAAGCGATGCGCTTAAACGTTGTCGTGACATTTCTAACAAACCAAAGCGTGAAATTCGTCCAACTTGAACTCTCGCTCGGTCCATTTTAAGAGCTTCACGTAATCGATTTTCAACTTCTCGTTGGTTTTTAGCCTGTAACATGTCGATAAAATCAATCACAATTAAGCCACCGATATCTCGTAAGCGCATTTGCCTGGCGACTTCATCGGCAGCCTCTAAATTGGTATTAGTAGCGGTTTCTTCAATATCCGCGCCCTTGGTTGCTCGTGAGGAATTAATATCAATGGAAACCAAGGCTTCTGTATTATCGATAACTATTGAGCCACCAGAGGGTAGGCGGACAGAGCGACTGTATGCAGAATCGATTTGGCTTTCAATTTGAAAACGAGTAAAGAGGGGTACAGTATCGGTGTAGCGTTTAAGTTTATGTAAGTTATGCGGCATAACTTGCTGCATGAACTCTTCGGCCTTCGCATGTAATTTATCGTCATCGATTAATATTTCACCGATATCATTTCGAAGCAAATCGCGCAAGGCGCGAATGATTAGATTGCTTTCCTGGTAAATTAAAAAGGGCGCTTCTCGTTCATTTGAGGCGCCTTCGATAGCACTCCAAAGATGAAGTAAATATTCTAAGTCCCATTGTAATTCTTCGACGGAACGGCCGACACCGGCTGTTCGAACAATTAAGCCCATGCCATTTGGAACTTCAAGCGTGTTTAAGGCATCTCGAATTTCGTTACGTTCCTCGCCTTCAATTCGGCGAGAGACACCGCCCGCACGGGGATTATTTGGCATTAAGACTAAAAATCGACCCGCTAAGCTGATGAAAGTGGTTAGTGCTGCACCTTTATTGCCGCGCTCTTCTTTTTCGACCTGCACTACAATTTCCTGACCTTCGGTCAGAAGATCTTTGATATTCATGCGTCCGCCACCCGGGAGTTGGTCGCCTTTGAAATAACTTCGGGAAATTTCTTTTAGGGGTAAGAAGCCGTGACGTTCAGGCCCATAATTAACAAACGCTGCTTCTAAACTCGGTTCAATTCGAGTAATGCGGCCTTTATAAATATTAGATTTTTTTTGTTCTCGATTTGGGATTTCAATGTCTAAATCAATTAGACGTTGTCCATCCACAATAGCAACACGCAACTCTTCGAGTTGAGTCGCGTTAACTAACATTCTTTTCATTTAAATCAATCTCGCGGGCGCTCGACCGATTTTAAGGGCGCTTCGGTAATAATCTAAGTTAACAATCTATCGAATATCTTACTTACAACAAGTTAGTGCTTAATTAATTGCCATCCACAGTATCAGTTTCTTTAACTGACACCCTTAAAATTCTAATCTCTTTCGGTTCGCAACGCGCGTATAATTATTGCTCTGCTGGTGCTTTTAAGGGTTGAGCAATATCAAAACCCGTGTGAACACGTGCCTTCACATGTTCCTTTAAAACTGTTTCAGTCTTACAATGTTCAAGACTTGTCAAAAATGACATTTAGTCTGATGTTTTTTGAATTATCAGACAGTTAGGTCTATGAAATTACTATAGCAGCGATACTGCAATGCTTCAATAAATGGACCCTATTGAGTAACAAAACTACTAAAAAGGTCAATATTTTGACTGAACTTACTAATAATCTGGAAAATTTGTATGTCTCAAGACTCACATAAGGCCATTAAGAGCAATATTCAAGGTGTACGTGCGGCAGTTTCAGAAATAATTGTAACATTAGACGATTCCGGTCAGCGGATCGATAATTTCTTGCTAAAAAAACTTAAAGGTGTTCCAAAAAGTCTTATTTATCGTCTATTGAGAAAAGGCTCGGTGCGGGTTAATAAAGGTCGAAAGAAACCAGAATATAAAATTAAAACTGGAGATGTCGTCAGAATACCACCAATTTCGACGTCAAATAACGAAATTAAGCACAAAATAGCTAAATCATTTAATTTAGACTGGTTCCAGGAAGCAATATTATATGAGGACAAATCAATTATTGTTATTAATAAGCCTTCCGGATTGGCTGTCCATAGTGGCAGTGGCATACCAGTAGGCCTTATAGAGGCATTAAAGGCTTCTGAAAATTCCTTCCGAAATCTCGAACTTGTACATAGATTAGACAGAGAAACGAGTGGCTGCTTAATTCTGGCTAAAAAAAGATCAGCGCTCAAGCTGCTGCAAGAACAGATTATTAAAAATCAGATAAAAAAACAATATCAACTATTAGTAAAGGGTCGTTGGCATTTAGGTAAAAAAATTCACAGCGCGCCACTGCGTAAATTCAATCCATCAAGTGGCGAAAGAATGGTCAGAGTCAGTCAGGATGGAAAAGAAGCAATTACACATTTTAGCTTGCTCGAATCCTACGCTAATGCGTCACTTATAAAAGCGGATTTAATTACAGGCAGAACTCACCAGATTAGAGTTCATAGTGCACATTTAAATCACCCGATTGCAGGAGATACAAAATACGGTGATAAGCTGTTTAATCAGGAAATGAAATCAGAAGGCTTGAAACGTTTATTTTTGCACGCATATGAAATTAGGATACCATTGCCGGATTCGAATCAAATTAAAATTATTACTGCCAAATTGCCACAAAAATTGCAAGCAATTATAGATAAGATGAGATAAGTGAAATTAATTATGAAGTATGAGTTAGTCGTATTTGATTGGGATGGAACGCTAATGAATTCGATTAGTCATATAGTCAATAGTCTACAATATTCTATGTCTCAGCTGGATATTGAAGTGCTTTCAGATACTAGAACTAAAGACGTAATAGGTTTAGGCATGCGAGAGGCTATAGAAACTCTTTTTCCTCAGCATCAAAGTGAAAAATTTATTGCGGATTTCACCCGCCATTATCGAGATCACTTTTTAGATGAAAAGATTAAGACAGAATTATTTCCGGGGGCGAAGTCTACTCTTGATGCGCTGATAAATAGCAATATTTCCTTAGCTGTCGCAACAGGTAAGGGTAGGCAAGGATTAGACAGGGTATTGCGCGATACAAATTTGTCATCTTATTTCGTGTCAAGTCGTTGTGCCGATGAAACTAAAAGTAAGCCACATGCCGACATGCTCTTGGAAATACTAGATGAATTAGATTTGGGTGCAGATAAGGCGCTGATGATCGGTGATACTGTTTACGATTTAGAAATGGCCGCAAATGCAAAGGTAGACTCAATTGGAGTGACATATGGTGTGCATACTGTGGAACGTTTGAATGAACATGGTCCAATTAGTTTAATTAACGATATTAGAGATTTATTACCAGTATTATCTATTTCAAATGAACCGGATCAGGTAATAGTTTAATTTAGGTCTAAGCTGGCATCGCACCTTTTCGATATTTAGAATGACAAAATAGAGTAAAACAATATGAGTGATGAAAAAGATAATGTAGTATCAGGTGGAGAAGCGCCCGAATCAAACCCCAAGTCAACCCACGAAACTAACAAAGATGTTTCGGCTGAACCAGTTCAAGTTGATCCTGTCACTTGGGAGCGAGAAGTTATTACGCAAATTGCGCTTGCTTCGCTAAAAGAGCAAAAAACCAATCGTCGTTGGAATATTTTTTTTAAAGCCATGTATATGATGATGCTATTGTATATGATTTATATTATGTATGTCATTGCTTCAGTTTCGTATGCGGTATATGAACCACTCATTTCGGGCGGAGCAAATAAGCAGTCAAAAGGCCACACTGCGTTAATCGAATTGGGTACGCAGATATCAGCTGACAGCGAATCAAGCGCCGATAATCTAATCAGTGGATTACGTGCTGCGATTAAAGATAAAAACACCCGTGGGATAATCATACGTGCAAATAGCCCAGGTGGTTCTCCGGTAGAATCAGCCTATGTTTATGATGAAATCTTTCGACTTAGAAAGAAAAGACCGGATATCAAAATTTATACCGTTATTAAAGATGGTTGTTTTTCTGGTTGTTATTATATTGCTGCGGCGAGTAACGAAATTTATGCTAATCGTTCAAGCCTAGTTGGTTCTATTGGTGTGATTCATACTAGTTTTGGTTTTCCAGGGCTCATGAAAAAACTAGGCATTGAGTCGCGTATCATTGCCACAAGTGAAAATAAAGCTTTTTTAAGTCCATTTAAAAAACTAAATCCAAAACATATCGTACACATGAAGAAAATATTATCTGAAACGCACGAAGTTTTTAAAGCGGATGTCATTAAAGGTCGGCAGGGTAGACTAAAAGTAGATACCAAGGATTTATTTTCAGGGTTAGTTTGGAATGCCAAACGTGCGAAAGAAATTGGATTAATTGATGATTTTGGAAGTTCAAGTTATGTTGCCAGAACTATTATTGGCGCGGAAAAGATTAAAGACTTCACACCTAAGAAAAGTTTTTGGAAATCAGTACTGGGTGGAGTGAATTCTGAAATTAAACAAAAATTGATAAATAATATTCATCCGTGGAAAGTAATGGCTCAGTAGGGGCATTACAATAGAAGATTTCGAGGCCAATTTGACTTTAAATAAATCGATTTTTATTTTGACCTTCTAGGGTGCATTTTGTACACTCTAGTTGATGTGCTATTTTGCCGATACATTAGAGAAGGTCAATAGAAAATGAAAACAAGCAAGATTAGGTCTGTATTATTTTTATCCTTAATACTCTTTGTAGTTTTTAGTGCTTCTGCTGAAACTTATCTTTCCGCAAGTAAAATAAAGGAGCTGATATCTGGCAATACAATAGATGCAGAACACCTTAAAAAGGGTTTTTCGTTTAAAGTTTTTTTCGATAAAGATGGTAAAACTGCTATTCGTAATCAAAAAGGCAATTCAAAAACTATTTCCTATAAATACGAAGGTGATAAAGATAAACATTGTATTCATTGGGCAGGTAAAGATCGTTGCGCAAAAATTCTTGATAATGGCGATGGTACCTATACTCGCATAAACCCAAAAGGTAAAAAGATTGTCAAGTGGACTAAAATTAATAAAGGTAAGACACTTTAGGCTTCACTCATGTGGCAAGGTGTCAGGTCTTACTCTTAATCATTTCTAAAGAAATGATTAAGAGTAAGACCTGACATTATACTAGACTCCGCAAAGGTGTAGACATTATTTATTAAACTAACCTAGTTGACATTAATAAGCCACAAGCTGTTTTCGCATTAAAAGAAATACATTGAATATTCGCTGTGTCTTCCTTAATTAAATCAAGCGTACCGGGTTTTAATGATTACATGGACTAAACTCCCTCTTTCCGCTACTATTGACTTACAGTTGTCGGACTTTTCTCTTAAATACACTGATATTCTAATTTAATCCCATTAAGCTGATGATGGAGTTGAAAATAGTCACTCTTGATTAGCGATCAAGTGGCTTAATAAGTTGTTGTAAAATATAACAGAAGGTTTAAATTTATAAGAATTATGGCATTCAAAATAGTTTCATAATGGCGTTTCGATTGATATGAGATAGGCGAGTCGATGAAAAGCCTAATGAGTAGAGAACACTGCTAAAACTATTATGAATGGACTGGACACATTATATGATAATCGCAAGAGAGCCTTGTCTCAATTTTAATCACGGTAGACCAAGTCCACCGGTACGTTATTGTCCTAGTTGTGGGGAAGTAGTGAATAATTCGCATACCGCAGAAGCAATGTGCAGCCAAGAAAAACACGCAAAACATCGACGCAATAGAAACAAATATTGTACTGATTGCGGTAAGCAACTTGTTAAATTACAGTAGTTGGAAAATCACTGCTGTTCCGCTTAATATGAAAATATTTCATGAAACCTAGCTAAATAGAACTAAATTGATAGAGTTACTATTTGAGACATGAAATCGATCTAAACACTGAGTTGCTAAATATTATAGGAATGCCCAAAATTATCCAATGT
>QIKQ01000284.1 GCA_003233075.1 Gammaproteobacteria bacterium | reverse complement strand
GCTTCGAAAGGGTTCATAAACTGTATTTGGGAGATCCTGTCGTCCCGCATTACATGCGGTGCTCAGGATGACGAATTCACGACTTGCTTCGAAAGGGTTCATAAACTGTATTTGGGAGATCCTGTCGTCCCGCATTACATGCGGTGCTCAGGATGACGAATTCACGACTTGCTTCGCGTCCCGCATTACATGCGGTGCTCAGGATGACGAATTCACGACTTGCTTCGCAAGGGTTCATTCTGTCAATAATGCGGTGGCGGTGTTTCTTCATCTTGGCTAGCAAGGTTTGACGGGTTCATGTTTTTTAAAAATTTCTTAAGCGCATCTATTTCCTTGCGCATGACTAGCAGTTGCTTGTCTTGATTGGCAATGACATCACTCAGTTCTTGAATGGCATGATCTTGAAAAGCCGTACGTGATTCTAACTCATCCAGTCGATCGTTCATTAGTTTTTCCGTAAGAATTTTGTTCAATTTAGGTGCCTAAGATGGACGCACTGAATGTAGCCCGGCTCTTTACAACTGCAGGGATGCAGGAGGTAGAGCTTTGCTGCAGCAGTTGCCGAGAGCCGGGGGAGACTTAAACTCTAATGACATTTTTTATATTTATAACAAAACATAATTAGACTCAGGTCAATGTTTGTATTTGAATCAACCCCGGCTCTGAAGAGCCGGGCTACAAAGAAAGCAGTTTACCTTTTGCTCTTATTTACTCTGCATAGGCCGCTTGCCCACTATTATCGCTACACTAAAAGGTCTCTTATTACGGATACCCGATACCATAATCCGACTCCCAGGTTTCTGGTCTGCAACTAAATCCATGAGATGCCGCGAATTTATTATTTTTAGGCGATTAAAGCTGGTAATTATATCACCTAAAGTTAATCCAGAATTAAAGGCGGGACCATTTTTGTACATATTTGTTATAATAACGCCGCGTAGCGTGTTAAAGCCTAATCGCTTAGCTAATTGAATATTCATGTCTTCTGGAATCACTCCCAACCAGCCTCGAATGACTTCGCCCTGTTTGATAATGTCGTTCATTACTTTTTTGGCGAGGTTGACGGGAATAACAAAACCGATGCCTTGAGAACCGCCTGTACGAGAAAATATAGCGGTACTAATGCCCACTAGTTCGCCTCGAGGATTAATCAGAGCACCTCCAGAGTTGCCTGGGTTAATGGCTGCATCGGTTTGAATAAAATTTTCATAGGTGTTTAAACCCAAACCTTTACGTCCAGTGGCGCTGACAATGCCTTGGGTGACGGTTTGACCTACGTCGTATGGATTGCCTATCGCTAATACAACGTCGCCGACACGGACTCGGCTTGAGTCTCCGAGTTTAATGCTAGGCAAAGCTTTGAGTTTTATTTTCAGTACTGCCAAATCCGTATCTGGATCCTTGCCGACTAATTGAGCCCTAGCGGTACGACCATCTTTTAGCATGACTTCAATTATTTTGGAGCTGCTAATCACGTGATTGTTAGTCAGTATGAAGCCTTGTTTGCTAAAAATTACGCCAGAGCCGAGGCTTTTAGGTTTAATTCGGATTTGTTTGGCGCTAAATTTGGGGTGGAGCTTTCGGGGAATGGGGTTGGCTGTGTGAATTTTAGATCTGCTCGTATCCAGATTAAAAGTATAGATGCTAACGACGGCTGGTGTGGTGATATTAACAGCATCTGCATACGAAAACGCCAAGCCATTAGATTTGACTGGTGAGGTATGCAAAGAATTAATATTTTTTCTAAGTTGGTTTGAATGCATTGGAGGTAAGTTAGAGCTTGTGCCCAATACGGTGGAGCGGAATATTTGCGGATTAATCAGAAGGACAATAAATGCGATCGCCAAACCTATGACTGTAAATCTAAATATGAATTTAATGGTTTCGAAGTACGGCATTTATTAATTTGTCCTAAATTTCGCCAAAAAAATCATCTAAATGATTGAATTGAAAGTAATTTATCATATTTCAAAAGCATGAATCGTATATTAATCTTATACCTGGATAAATCAATGCACAATATTGATCTATAAAATATTTTCTTCAGTTATTATTTTTAAGTATGTGAAAAAATATTCATATTCTGATAGAATTTGCCCGCCATTCATAAGACTCCGATTTAATAGTTGCAGTTGTATAATTGGATTAAAGACTATAAATCAAGTTCTGCATCCAATTGAATTTATATAAGAGATGTTGGTGGTTTACAAGCTAAATGAGAATGAGAGTCAGAATCAGAAAGTTATTACCGCTAAGTATTAGTGATTTCGTCAGGAGATTATAAATGAGTGATCAAGACGTAGATTTAGAACGTCGCCGTTTTCTAACCATCTCGACATCGGTAGTAGGTGGAGTCGGAATGGCTGCTGCGAGTGTTGCGGGTATTATGTACTGGACTAAAAGCGAGCGGGCGCTAGCATTAGGCGCACCGACAGTGGTAAGCATATCCAGACTCAAGCCAGGCGAGCAAATGGTGACGCTTTGGCGTAGTCAACCAATCTGGTTATTAAAGCGTACTCCTGAAATGCTTAAAGAGTTGGTTCGGCTAAATAGTCACGTCAAAGACTCTATGTCTGACGAGTCTGAATTACAACCATCTTATGCGAAGAATCAATATCGCTCAATTCGTGAAGAAATTTTTATAGTGATCGGCATTTGTACTCATCTGGGTTGTTCTCCACGTCACAAAAAAGCCAAGGAGCTTGGTGCTGACTGGGGCGGTGGTTATCTGTGCGCGTGCCACGGCTCTAAGTTTGATTATGCGGGGCGCGTTTTTAATGGTGCTCCAGCACCCTCAAATTTAAAGGTGCCTAAACATCATTTTCATCCTGATAATCCCAATATGGTGATTATAGGTGTCGACCCGAAAGACGAAGGAGCTAAATCATGAGCTCAAAGTTAGTTGGCTTAAAAAATTGGATTGATGATCGTTTTCCGATGACCAAAATGTGGAACGAGCATTTAGCCGAATATTATGCTCCAAAGAATTTTAATTTCCTTTATTTTTTTGGCTCCCTGGCACTCGTTATATTGATAATGCAAATAGTTACCGGCATTTTCTTGACTATGTATTACAATCCTACCGCTGAAGGGGCGTTTAGATCAGTTGAATTTATTATGCGTGAAGTTCCTTTTGGAGACGTCATTCGTAATATGCACGCAGTAGGCGCATCGTTCTTTTTTATAATTGTTTATCTGCATATGTTTCGCGGCATGATTTATGGCTCCTATAAAAAACCAAGAGAACTAATTTGGATTTTCGGTATGTTTATCTATTTAGCATTAATGGCTGAAGCTTTTATGGGTTACTTATTGCCATGGGGACAAATGTCCTACTGGGGCGCGAAAGTTATTATCAATTTGTTCGGTGCCATTCCGGGTATTGGAACAGAAATAGCGGAGTGGATTCGGGGTGATTTTGTTGTTTCTGGCGTAACCCTAAACAGATTTTTTGCCTTACATGTGATTGCATTGCCTATAGTTCTTTTAATGCTGGTGGTTGCTCATATTCTTGCCTTGCATGAAGTTGGTTCGAATAACCCGGATGGGGTCGAAATCAAAAAGAAAAAGGATGAAAATGGTAAACCTCTCGATGGTATTCCATTCCACCCTTATTATACCGTGAAGGACATTTTTGGTATTGGTGTCTTCATGATTATATTCATGTTCGTGGTGTTTTATTGGCCTGAAGGTGGTGGTTACTTTATGGAAGCGAATAATTTTATTCCTGCCAATCCGCTGCTAACACCAGAACACATCGCACCGCTATGGTACTTTACGCCGCCGTACGCAATATTGCGTGCGGTTCCAAATCAAGGTTTAGGAGTATTCCTAATGTTTGCTTCAATCTTGATATTCTTCTTTTTGCCATGGCTTGATCGTAGTCCGGTTAAATCAATTCGTTACCGCGGACCTTTATTTAAAGGCGCGATGCTAATATTTGTTATCTCTTTCTTTGTACTAGGTTATCTTGGCATACTTGCACCGACTGAAGGGCGAACATGGGCAGCTAGGATCTTTGGATCATTGTATTTCCTGTTTTTCTTATTGATGCCGTTTTACACTTCGATTGATAAGACTAAACCAGTGCCAGAAAGGGTGACTCAATGAAAAACCTAAGAAATTTAACGATCTTACTGTTGTTGCTACCTGCTCTTTCGTTTTCGAGTGGCGATAGTGGTCATATCACTAGTATTGATATTGATATCTCGGATCGTAGTGCTTTACAAAAAGGCGCCAAATACTATACAAATTATTGTATGAGTTGTCATGCCCTTAGTTTTAGTTCGTACAAAAAAATACAAAAGGACTTACGTCTAACTGAGACTCAAGTATTGGCTAATCTAGTAATGAGTTATGGTGACGAAAAGAAACTGAGTGACTACATGACGACTTCTTTAAGTGCTAAACAGGGTAAGGATTTATTTGGCAAGGTGCCGCCCGACTTGTCAACGATTTCACGAGCAAAACCTGAAGGCGTAAATTGGTTGTATTCCTATTTGACTAGTTTTTATGTTGACGCTAATCGGCCCTACGGTATGAATAACTTAGTTTTTAAAGATGTTGGAATGCCGCATGTCATGCTTGAATTGCAAGGTTACCAAATCGTAGATAAGACTAAAGACGTCAATGGCCAGCAAGTTGTCATTTCTATAAAAGCAGATCCAACTAGAAAAGGTCGTCTTTCTACAGCAGAATATAAGCAAGCTGTAAAAGAGTTAGTCACGTTTCTTGCTTACGTTGGAGAGCCAACAAAGGAATCTCGACATAAATTAGGCGTTTGGGTTTTACTTTTCTTGTTTATTTTTACCATACTTGCCTATATGTTGAAAAAGGAATACTGGAGAGACATACACTAGGCGTTGATCGGCTTTGTCGAAATAATAAGCAGCTTATTCGACTAAAAGGGCAGGGTATCTGTTTACTACTGCACCAGTTAGATTGCTAATTTGTTGTAGTATGGACGTATTTTCATTGCATCCATGCTATTACTCAAGTTAGGATATACGGTTTTATTCTCTGAGAATCTGGAGTGCTAAATATGGCGCAAATCGCCAATCGTCGGTCAGTTATGACCTTATTTTCTTCATCTACAAATTGTTTATGTCATCGAACCAGGATTGTTCTTGCTGAAAAAGGGGTTTCTTATGAAGTCACCTATTTAGACAATCAGATGTTGCCAGAAGATTTGGCAGATCAAAATCCTTATAATTCGGTACCTACGCTAATCGATAGAAATTTAGTTTTATTTGATGCTCGTGTCATCAGCGAATATCTAGATGAGCGATTTCCTCATCCGCCGCTTATGCCGGTTGATCCCGTATCTCGAGCTAAAACAAAAATAGCTTTATTTCGTATGGAAAAGGATTGGTATTCTCAGGTAAATGTCATTGAGTCTGGTAATGAAGCTGAAGCTAACAAGGCAAGGCAAATTCTTTCAGAAAGTATTGCGGCGAGTGACGAAATTTTTGGCATTAAACCCTACTTTTTAAGTGATGAATTTTCTCTAATGGATAGTGCAATTGCACCACTTTTGTGGCGACTAGATCACTATGGAATAGTGCTTCCTGTGCAAGCCAAGGCAGTTCGGACCTATGCAGAGCGATTATTTGAGCGACCTTCGTTTCAAACTAGCTTGTCCGACGTCGAAAAGGAAATGAGAGTTTTTATTTAGAGATTGTTTAAATAATATTATTACGACTAAGGTATTAAGTTACTGATACACTATTTTTGACGATTTTAATAGCATTCTGACATCTAAGCTTCTAGAATTGGAATGAGTAATTATTAAGTCTAGCTTAATTAGTGGATTTGAATGAGACTCCATGGCAGTACTAAACTGATTTTTAGTACTGGATCTTATGCAGCTAAAGTTGAATTCCACTAATTAGTTTGTGCAACTCCATACTGACAGATAGACAAGGGGCTATTTATGAGTGAAGAAATGACTCCTCTTCGACCGTATTTACTGCGTTCACTTTATGAGTGGATTGAGGCGAATGGGATGACTCCTTATATCCTAGTGGATGCACAAGCCGAAGGATTATCTGCTCCTATGGAACATGCGTCAAATAATCAAATAATTTTTAATATTGCCACCCCTGCAACGAACGGCCTACATCTAGGCGACCAATGGGTTGAATTTAATGCTCGTTTTGGAGGAATTTCAAAACAGGTGCAAGTACCTATGGCTGCAATTCAAGCTATCTACGCGAATGAAAACGGTCGAGGTATTGTCTTTAGTGGAGAAACAGACGGCAATGAACAAACCGACACTTCGTCAACTAATCCGCCTCTTACTTTAGCTGAGAAAAATAAGCAGCCTACCTTAAAAATAGTCAAATAAATAATCAAGACACAAGAAGCCTGGCTAGATTCGAATTCAAGCAAAGACTTGATTTATGCATCAGGTAATAATTTATCAGGATTTAATATATTATGTGGATCGAATTGTTTTTTAATTTTTCGCATTAGATCTAATGATGCAGGGTTAAGTTCTCGTTCAATGTAATCACGTTTTTCAATTCCGACTCCATGCTCACCGGACAGGGTTCCTCGCAAACGAATAACCAAATCAAATACTTGATCCAAACAAGATTCAGCATTTTCCATTTGTTTTTGATTGTCTGTATCAATCAGCAGATTTACATGAATATTGCCATTACCAGCATGCCCAAAATTGACGATGGGAATAGTAGATTCAGTGCTTATTTTTTCAAGTTCATGAATTAGAGTTGGAATATTTGAGATGGGTACCACGACATCTTCATTTATTTTCTTTGGTGCTATATTTCGCAGAGCGGGTGAAAGGGCTTTCCGCGCTTGCCATATTTCTTTTGCTTCAGATTCTTTATAGGCTATATTTTTTGAAATAATTCCAGGGTTTTCTGCTGCTGTTAATATTGCATCAATGCTTGATTCTAAGCAGTCTTTTAGGCCGTCAACACTGACCATTAGCATTGCTTTAGCATCGGCCGGAATGCGGATATCGGGTTTGTAATTTTTAATTAATTTAATGCATTCTTTGTCTATAAACTCTAAAGCACTTGGGACTACCGATTGTCGCATGATTGCAACTACAGCAAGTGCTGCACTGTCGATGTCTTTATAAAATAACTGTATGGTTTGAGTTAATTCCGCTATCGGGGTTAATTTTAAGGTTGCCTGAGTAATAAGTGCTAAAGTGCCTTCTGAACCAATTAGCAAGCGGGTGAGATCATAACCGACAACGCCTTTGCTAGTGTATACGCCAGTTTTAATAAATTCACCGTTGCCTGTAATTGCTTCAAGACCGAGAGTGTTTTCCCGAGTAGTGCCGTATTTTACTGCGCGAGGGCCAGCAGAGTTAAAACCCAAATTTCCACCGATTGAGCAATAATCTGCACTCGTTGGATCAGGCGCCCAAAAAAAACCAAACTCAGCTGCGGCTTGTTGTACCTGAGTGTTTGTTACTCCTGGTTCTGCTACTAAAAAACGATTATCTGGATTTATTTCAAGAATTTGATTCATGTGTTCAAAACTAATAACAATTCCGTTGTGTAAGGGAACACTACCACCAACAGTTCCTGTACCACGACCTCGAGCGACGATGGGGATTTTGTGTTGGAAGCATACTTTTACTATTTGGCCAATTTGCTTGGTATTTCGTGCGAATATAACAGCATCTGGGGCTTTTTGTGTTCGGCTATTGTCATAGCTATAGGCGCTACGATCTGACTGGTCAGTAAGAATGTCCTTGCCGCAAATTTTTTTTAAAGCGCGGTAGACAGCTTTAGGTAGATTTGAATTTGTCACATGCAGTTGATTTGAGTTCATTTTTAAGTATCAATTTTGAGGTTTAATTAAGGTAATTTAATTCCTCTATTATATATGCTTATGTGTAGTTTCACTACTCTCCTGTTTGCCATCAAGGTATTTTTTCCTGCACTCTATTTTTTTGTGCTTTGTCGCCGGTCAGGAGGCGATAAACTATCGCCGAGTGCGGGGCAATGCCATTAACTTAAGCTTTGTTATGTAATATTTGTAGCCCGCACGAAGCGTTCGAAGAACGCGAACTGCGGGAAAGGATTGAGATTTCCCGTATTTCGTCGCCTTTGGCGACTACTTACACGGGCTACAAAAAACAAGGAATCCTTAAGTTAATGACATTGGAGTGCGGGGAACTCGTTAAAGCGTTAGTAATCATGTCTCAATACTAGTTAATTAGAATTGTTGTCGTCTTTCGGTTTTCGTGGCTTAATATATTCAAATACTTTCACAACTTTTTCTACGCCGCTAATATTTCGTACTCGTTCTACAGCGGCATCACCTTCGTCTGGGCGAACCAATCCTAGCAAGAAAACGGTTTTATTTTCAGTGACCACTTTTACTCGAGTTGGATTAAAGTTTTTTTTCTTTATTTTAAATAAACTGGTTTTTGCCTTTGTTGTTATCCAGCTGTCTCTTAGCCGAGAGCCTCGAGTCGAAGGCTCACCAATGACTATTTCATTGTGAATGCGTCGAACTTTTGGTAATTTTCGTATGAGTTCTTCTACTTGTGATTTTAAAGCGCCGGTCCTAGCTTCGCCGGAGAGTAACACAATGAGATTGTAACTAGTAATGCTAACATGCACTTGTTTTTTTAGAGCCTTATTTTTTCTAATAATGCTGCTCGCTTTGAATTCAATAATTTGATCATCAATAACCGTACCAGGGGTACGACGGTCATGGGCAACTCTAGCCCCGGTTGCTGTACCAACAACGACGGCTTCCGCACATGCTTGTAGCAATACTGTAGCGGTTAAAATGACTGAGACAAGACGAAATAGTGACTGATTAGCTAGAAATTTCATTTTACTTAACTCCGATATTATTGGTCTTTTTATTCATTAGCATGACTGATAAAGTAATTAAATCTGTGTGAACATGGCTAGCACCTCTAAAATTGCCCTTTTGCCTTCGGGCGGCGTTGTCAGACTTTTTAAAATACGGGGTCGCGCAGCGATAAACTGCGCTTTTAAAAAGTCCTCCGTCTTGCCTGAGAACAAAATTGCTAATTTTTAGAGATGCCCGCTAGTGTTTGCTTAGCTAGTACTAAAATCTTGCAGTACCCAGACAATAGTTTTGCTAGTACCTATATTTTTTATAGCATAAAGGCCCAATAATACAATCTTTAACTTATGATCACTAACATAACTCAGCCTCTTGACCTTATCAATAGAATTTAGTTAATTATTGGCTGATTTAGGTGATTTCAAGCGTGTCGGTTGAGTCAGGTTTCAAACCTGATATTTATTATCTTGGAGCTTAATTATTGATGCCATTAAATTGGTTTTTTATTTAAACTTTAAAATATAACAAATAGTTTTTTATGGTACATTTGGCAAATTGGCATTAAGAAGCAAAAGCATTAGTAATCCATTCCATATGAGATTTTGATGGAGTATAACCGTTAAAGGCGAAGACATCGAAGCGGTATTCAGCTCGGTCTAGTTTGTGTTGTTGTAAATAAATATGAGCTGTATTTATTATTTTTTTTTGTTTGCTTCGGGTGATTGATTCTTGAGCTGTGCCAGAATTAGAGTTACGTTTAAAGCGGACTTCTACAAAAACATAGATTTTTTTCTTCTTGACAATAAGATCGATTTCGCCATATGAACAAAAAAAATTACGCTCAATAAGCTTGAATTGATTTTTTAATAAATGAGTTAAAGCGAGATCTTCGTAAGCACGCCCGGTGTTTTGACGTGATGTTTTTTCGCTCACTAATTTTTAATGTTGTGTTGACTTAATTGCCTATCTGTTAAGGCAGCGTTATTGTTGGTTTGTTTGTCATCCGGTATCACTTGCTGTTGCACGATTGTTGCCTTACCTTTTTTGAATTGAGCCCATTTTAAGATGCGTCGAATACGGTTATTAGAGTCAATGGATAATAGGCCAGTTTGCCCTTGAAAGTTTTGATGTGATTGTTGTTTTAGCCACTTCAAATAAGGTATAACATTATACGCATCTACTCCCATGGCATAAAGTCGTGACATACCGCGAAGGCGATGTGAGAAGTGTTGTTTTATACTAAGTTGAATAGGACTTGGGTTGTCATACAGACTTAAAGTCCAAGGCGTATCACAGAAAATAATTCCGTTCATATCAGAATCACGTCTTACATCCTGAACTCCAGTGTAAACATGTGAAGTTGTGTAAATTGGTAAGTTAGATGCTCGATAAAATTTAAGCTGAGGCACGATTAATCTTGCTTGCCGAGGAAAGGCGCCAACAAATACAAAGTCCACATCTTGACGGCGGCGTGGTTCAAATTTAACTTTAAATTGAATTCGAATTGCTATTGATTTATATCGAGCATAACTCTCATCCAAATTTAACAATCCGTGTAAAGTTTTTCGATGGTCGTTTTTGCGAGAATTGTATTGAGCTACTTCTCGAACATCGCCGCCTAGTTCTTTAAATCGTTCACTAAAGGCACGCATAATTCGGCCACCCCAATTTGTATTTGGGACTAATACAAT
>QIKQ01000119.1 GCA_003233075.1 Gammaproteobacteria bacterium | reverse complement strand
ACTATGTCGAGCGCTTGGACCGAGTGAAAACGAGTCATAGTATGCAATTGGGCCGTCGCAGTAGACGGGCTGTGAGAAATGCGGGCTAGCACTCACTACCTACGGGCTACGATAATTTATGGTGATTACCGCAGGCATTCGCTTTCTAGTCCATAAATAAGGAGGAGACTGATTCTTCGTTTGATATGCGGCGCATAGTTTCTGCCAACATTTCCGCGATACTGAGGACTTTTATTTTAGCGCAATTTTTTGCTTCTTTACTTAAAGGAATAGTATCAGTGACTACCAATTCGTCTAGCTGGCTGTTTTCGATATTCTCAATTGCCTTGCCAGACAAAACCGGATGAGTAATACAGGCCACGACACTTTTTGCGCCGTGTTCTTTTAAGGCTTTGCCCGCGAGACAGAGTGTTCCTGCGGTATCAACCAAATCATCAATAATAATACAAGTCCGATCCCTGACTTCACCAATAATATGCATCACTTTGGCTTCGTTCGGTTTAGGTCGGCGTTTATCAATAATCGCCAAGTCAGCGTCGTCTAAACGTTTTGCCAATGCTCGAGCTCGAACCACACCACCAACATCCGGAGAGACAACCATTAGGTCGGGATATTTTTGTCTCCAGATATAACCTAGAAGTACCGGCGAAGCGTAAACATTGTCAACTTGGCAGTCAAAAAAGCCTTGAATCTGATCTGCGTGTAAGTCAATGGTCAAGACACGATCTGCACCCACATTGCTAATCATTTTTGCGACAACCTTGGCAGTAATGGGTACGCGGGCTGAACGAGGCCGACGATCTTGCCTCGCATAACCAAAATAGGGAATCACAGCCGTCACTCTTTGCGCTGAGGCTCGCCGCACCGCATCAATCATGACCATTAATTCCATAATACTATCGTTAGTCGGGGCGCAAGTTGGCTGAACAATGAATACGTCCTTGCCACGGACATTCTCCATAATTTCGACCATGATCTCGCCATCACTAAAACGATCGATAATGGCCGCTACTTTGCGAATATGAAGATGTTTGACTATATCGTCTGCAAGTTGAGGATTGGAGTTGCCTGCCAACACAATCATTTTACTGTCGGCTATTTCGTTCGAATTATTGACCAAAATAATTACCTTAGTTTGATTGAATCCGAAAGTTAGATCCTAATTTTTAAATTAAGACCTATACCTTTTTCAATATGGCTGGGATGCCAGGATTCGAACCTGGGAATGCGGAGATCAAAACCCCGTGCCTTACCGCTTGGCGACATCCCAATAGAAAGTTATTTCTGAAAAAGTCGTATCTGCGTATCAAGCATACGAAACTTGCGCTGTCATACAGCAGCATCAAACACTTCTTTTTTAGTAACAACTTTAATTCTTGAAAAATCTGTCTTTCGATCTTTTCTCCAACTATTGTTATTTTAACTGTGGACTGATAAAACTACCAGATAAAACCGAAAAATAATTTTAGGGCACCTCCAAAAATTAGGATATTTGTGCGCTGGCAAGGCGCTCCAATAAAGGTGAGCAAGCTAAACCTTGTACCACAAAAACTGACCATTCCTTGGGCAACTTAGCACTGACTTCGAAACTGGACTCTCTCGCTTGTTTTTCGCTATTAAATGCCAGAAACAAACTACTACCTGAACCCGACATTTTCGCTTCACCAAATTGCGACAAATAATCCATGGCTTTATTCACCACAGGATAGTTCGATAATACTAATGTGGCCATAACATTGGATGTCCTACCCGCGAGAAAGTCGGCTATTGTGATCGGCCTTTGGTCCCGTGTCAATTGTCTGGAGGAATATATTTCTTGGCTTGAGACATGCACCCCAGGATAGAGTAGCAAATACCATGTCGGATCGAGCTCTATTTTTTTTAAATCATCACCAATTCCCTCGGCCCAGGCATTTTGACCGAGAATAAAGACCGGTACATCCGCGCCTAGCTTGGCACCTATTTCTAATAACACTTTGCGTGTTAAATTCAATTTCCATAAATTATTAAGTGCGAGCAAGCAAGTAGCCGCATCGGAGCTGCCTCCACCTAGACCTGCCCCTATGGGTATGTTTTTATCTAAGTGAATGTTTGCACCAATAAAAACTGGCTCGCTTTTATTGTCGCGTTTGGATCGAACATAATGCTGCAACGCCAGAGCAGCTTGCACACAAAGATTGTCGGAGGATTCTAATTGCGTATTCGTGCAAGAAAAATGAATTTCGGAAGAGCTCGCGTTAACTTCAAAATTCAAATAGTCACAATAATCGATTATTTGAAAAACAGTTTGTAATTCATGGTAGCCATTATCGCGTTGACCAGTAATATGCAGGAATAAATTTAACTTGGCGGGAGCTGGCCACGCCTGACTGCTTGAGCAATCTTCCAAGTTAAGACTCCAGTTGCCAGGATTTAATAATTACTTTTACTTTAAAACGATCATTTTCAAGTACTATTTTATCTGGCACAAGTACAGTCTTGACTTGCTTATAGCGCAAAAATTTAATTTCCCATCCCGCTTGCTCGAAAACTTTTGGACGACCCTGGCTATCGACTTTTAAATTTTTATACGGACTAGGATTAGCAAGACCGAGTATCCAATATCGCATACCGGAAATTGGCATTTGCCAACCCATTTCTTGCTGCAATAATATTTCGGCATTTTTCGCTTTTAAAACTTTATTACTGTCAGAGGTGGTTAAGGTAACTCCATCCGCCGAACCTAATAAACGTAATGTACCCTGTCCAAGCGGAGCAATGATCCGAATGTCATATTTTTCAGGATTAAATTGCTGCCAAAATAATGAACCACTCCAGGCATCTTGTTTGCTTAATATCGACACCCGACCCTTTAAAGTCCACTGCTCAATTGCGACCAAGCTTTTTTGTCGCTCACTTAGACTTTGAGCTTGATTATTTGTTTTTGATTGGTGCTGGCCAGTTAGAGTACAGCCACTTAGATTAATATTAAGATAAATAATGAATAAGCTCAGTAGTAATAATCGCCTCACTGCTTAAACCGTTTAAGTGTCGATTGTAAGGTCTTATTCTTTTTATTAATTTTTTTTCCTTGGCTCCAAGCAATACGCGCTTGCTTTTTATTGCCCATTACCCATAATACTTCGCCAAGATGTGCGGCAATCTCAGCATTATTATCCAGCTTTAATGCTCGACGCAGGTAAACCACCGACTCTTTATACTTACCCATTCGGTATAATACCCAACCCATACTATCGACTATAGCCGCTTGATTAGGAGATATTTCTAATGCTCTCTTAATATAAGAAAGAGCTTCCTCATAACGCTTAGTTCGATCTGCCAAGGTATAACCGAGGGCATTAAGTGCTTGTGAATTTTTAGGGCTTTTCTTTAAAATCGCTTTTAAGTCACGCTCAACCATATCAATTCGATTTAGCTTTTCGGCCATCATGGCACGGGCGTACAATAAATCAAAATGTTTAGGGTTTACATTTAAAGCATTGTTAATGACATCCATGGCATCTTGTAATCGATTCGCTCGATTAAGAATATCCGCTTCGGCCAAGTACAAGCGAACTTCCAAACGTTTTGTTCGTGGCTTAAGCTGATACAGAAAACGTCGTGCCGCCTCGACATCGCCTTTCTTACTCATGATTGATGCAATTCGTAGATGCGCATCAATTTGTCGATCACCTTGTCTAACTTTAGCTAACCATGAAATAGCAGCGTCATACCGACGTCGTTCTTCTGCAATCAAACCTAAGTAATAATAACCTTCGTTTTGTCGGCGACCTGAATTAATCATCTTTTTAAGGTATTTAGTCGCAGCCTGCAATTTTTTACTTTCTAATGACAATATAGCCAGTGCATACAATATATCGGTATCGCTAGGCTTTTGTTTTAACAAAACTTCGAATTGCAACCGAGCCTGATTATATTGTTTTGCTTCACTCAATAAACGCGCATAACTAATTCGAATGCCTCGTGATTTTGGATTCGATTTTAAAATTTTATGCATTTCGTTAATGGCGCGTTTTTTCTGACCACTTGCCATTAATATTTGTGCACGTAATAATTGTGCCCGATGCCATATAGCCTTCGCCCTTACCTTATTTGCACCAGACAAAGACTCTTTGTTTTTACGCATGAGGCCAATGGCCTTATTTATGCTAGACAAGGCATCCTTAGGGTTACGCATTTGCATAGCAAATCGACTGAAAGCATAAAGCGCAATGGCGTTATCGCCGTGTTCCTTTATAAAGGTCTTGACGACGTCAAAAGCTAGTTTGCGATTAGTTTCCTGACTGTATATATTAATAATTCGTGCAAAACGATCTTTTTGGCTACCACTAAGCATTTTATAATATTGTTTTAATTCGATTAAAGACTTTTCTTTTTCGCCTTTACGCAAATGCAAGATCGCAATGAAGCGATGCGGCTCAGCATTTTTAGGACTTAACTCAGCCCAGCGTTTACTGGCGATAAGAGCACCTTTGCTGTCTTTCGCGTAAAGCGAAATGCGCGTCGCACGTTCAGCTAGCTTGTCGTCGTTTGAAATTTTAATCGCTTTTAAATAGTAAGCAATGGAACCTTTCATATCTTGGCGATGACCCGCTATTTCGGCTGCCATAATATTAAACATTAAGTCAGAGGCTTTTTGATGCTTCTCGGCTATTTTACTATTTTTATAAATTTTAACTTGGATAAACTTACTTGCTTTTTTTTCTGCTTCAGTGCTGCCTAACTCATTTGATTCCAATGATGTTTTTTGCTCAGCGTTTTGCGACGATTTATTACAAGCCGTCATAAATGCCAAGCCTAAAACTACGCAGACTACTAACAATCGAAACATTTTTCTCATCTAAAATTCATTCCTTCTGTTTACAACTTAAGCCAAAAAGCAGACATGATAACAGGAAGTTTATTATCGCTAGTTAAGTTTAGCTCATTCGCAAATGAGCATGCTAGATCAAGCTAAACTAATTAAAGCCTGAATATATTCCAGGTAAATACCTAAGTATAATTAAGCCAGTATTATATAGAAGGTTAGCACGAAAAGTGCCAGACTAATTGACCCGATTGTAGCTTTTATGTAAGTAAATCAAGCCAATCGGTTAATATGATAGAATATTTCGCTTAATATTCAACCAGATGGAGACTTTGGACTCAGCTTATGTATCCTAAGGCAGCATGAGGCTAAGTATATAAATTGCAAAGAGATTTGATTATACTGGTGAAAACTTGGCGATGACTGGGACTGTTTTAGACCTAAATTAGTATTTATGATTGAGTACTCACTAATGCAGGGAATCTGTAGTAAAATCACTCATCTTGAGCCATTAAAGGGCACCTCTAAAAATTAGGATATTTTTGCGCGTTTACACGCAGTTTATCGCTGCGCGACCCCGCATTTTAAAAAGTTCGACAACGCCGCCAGCGTGCAAATAGACACAATTAGAGGTGCCCTAAACTCAATGCGACAAAAGACCATACCTAACCATGTTAAATACGTAAATGCCAATAGTAACATTTGGAATTAATCACAAAACTGCCCCCGTCAGCGTTCGCGAGCGGGTGGCCTTTTCTGTGGAAGAAATAAATAAGGCACTACAATCCCTCATTAAATTAGAACCAATTGATGAGGCGGCAATTATTTCAACCTGCAACAGAACTGAATTATATTTATCAATTGAATCTTTAGATCAACAAACTGCGGTGATCAATTGGTTTGCTGATTATCATAAATTGCCATCTTCAGAATTAAGTGACTATTTATACATGCATGGTGAGACAGAAACCGTGCAGCACATACTTAAAGTTGCATCGGGCATAGATTCGCTTGTCCTAGGTGAACCTCAAATTCTGGGACAACTAAAAGACGCTTATCGCCATGCAGTCGAAGCCGGCACAATTGGCACCTTATTGGGTCGCTTATTCCAATATTCATTTACTGTTGCCAAACAAGTACGGACTGATACCGCGATTGGCTCTAGCCCCGTTTCCGTGGCATATGCTGCCGTTCGACTTGCGAAACAAATTTTTGGAGACTTATCTTCGTATACCGTTTTATTGGTTGGCGCCGGTGAAACAATCGAACTCGCTGCTCGTCACTTGCATGAGCAGGGAATTGGACGATTAATTGTTGCCAATCGGACTTTAGAGCGCGCCCATGATTTAGCCGAGGAATTAAACGGCTATGCAATTCGGCTCAATGAAATTTCAACTCATTTAGCTGAAGCTGATATTGTTATTTCCTCTACTGCCTCGCAGTCAATCCTAATTAATCAGAATGAAGTTAAACAAGCCTTGGTGACTCGGAAACACAAGCCTATTTTTATGGTTGATTTGGCTGTGCCGCGAGACATCGATTCAAGTATTGCTGAACTAGACGATATTTACTTGTACACGGTCGATGATCTTCACAATGTGATCGAAGAAAACATTCAGTCACGACGCCAGGCCGCCAACCAAGCCGAAGAAATAATCGAGATTCAAACTGGCCATTTCATCGCGTGGAAAAAATCACTGGAAGCCGTTTCGGTGATACGCGAAGTGCGAGAATCGGCGGAGCAATTTAAAACAGAAGTACTGAAAAAAGCAATCGCGCAACTTGAAACTGGCAAACCAGCCGAACAAGTATTACAATACTTGGCCCACACATTAACCAATAAGCTAATTCATTCGCCCAGCGTCGTCTTAAAAGAAGCAGGCGCGCATGGCCGTACGGAATTAATTAAGGCCGCTCGTGAGTTATTTGATATAGACATGAGTCACCTTAATAAACCAAACTCAAGTAAACCAAATAAAGATTAATTAAAGTGAAAGAATCAATAATACATAAACTAGACCAGTTGGCTGAGCGCTATGAAGAAATTGGCTTATTGCTTTCCCAACAAGAAATTATTTCTGATCAAAATCAATTTCGAGCCTTATCGCAAGAATACGCTCAAATTGAGCCTCTGGTGAAAAAGTTTACTGAATATAAATCAATACTTGATGATATTGAAACCGCAAAAGAAATGCTCAGTGATCCTGAAATGAAGAAAATGGCAGAAGAAGAGTTGAGAAGTTCAGAGTCTCAGCTTCAACCTCTCGAAGAAGCCTTACAGGTATTATTAATTCCAACTGACCCACTAGACGACAGTAATATTTTTCTTGAAGTCCGCGCTGGCACTGGCGGTGATGAAGCCGCTATATTCGCGGGCGATTTATATCGTATGTACAGCCGATACGCAGAAATACAAGGTTGGAAAGTAGAATTAATCAGCGCAAATCAAGGCGAGCATGGCGGATTCCGTGAAGTCGTTTGTCGGATAATTGGTAAAGCGACTTATTCTAAACTCAAGTTTGAATCAGGCACACACCGTGTTCAACGTGTCCCTGAAACTGAATCTCAAGGCCGTATCCATACCTCGGCCTGCACTGTAGCAGTTTTACCCGAAGTTGCTGAAGTCGAAGAAATTGATATTAATAAAGCAGACCTAAAAGTAGACACTTATCGTGCCTCAGGCGCAGGTGGTCAGCATGTTAATAAAACGGATTCAGCTATTCGTATTACCCATCTGCCTAGCGGCATCGTAGTAGAATGCCAAGACGAACGCTCACAACATAAAAATAGAGCACGCGCAATGTCATTGCTTAGTGCAAAATTGCTCGATCAAGAACGCATTAAGCAACAAAATGAGCAATCTGCAACACGCAAGAAACAGGTGGGGTCGGGTGACCGCTCAGAAAGAATTCGCACCTATAACTATCCGCAGGGACGTGTCACAGATCATCGAATTAATTTGACCCTCTATAAGCTTGACGAAATCACTCAGGGTTCAATAGACTTAATAATTGAACCGCTCATACTCGAGCATCAAGCCAATCAACTCGCCGCGATTGCCGAATAAGTCTCGAATATCTCAGTAAACTTGTGAGCACAACAATACTAAAAAGTTTAAGTGACTCAAGCTTGTTACTTGAAGCCGAACAAGAGAAGCATTCGGCGCGTTTGGATGCAGAAGTTTTACTCTGTTTTGTTCTTAATGTAGACCGAGCATTTCTTTATACCTGGCCAAACCAAGATTTAGACGCGAGCCAAGAATCATATTATCGAAAATTAATTTTAGCGCGCGTACAAGGTGAGCCCATTGCTTACCTTATTGGAGAAAAAGAATTTTGGTCGCTTAATTTTAAAGTCAATAAGCACACCTTAATTCCTCGACCCGAAACCGAAACCCTGATTGAAATTGCTTTGCCTCTTTTAAAAAAGTATGAACATGCAAATATTCTAGATTTAGCGACTGGCAGTGGCATTATCGCCTTAACGCTCGCCAGTGAATTTAAAAAAACTAAAATACTCGCCAGCGACATCAGCGAAAAAACCCTTGATGTAGCCCATGAGAATAAGCGACTGCATGGCTGCGACAATGTCGAATTTATTAAATCAAATTGGTTTTCTAATATTAAGGCGCAAAAATATAACCTTATTATTTCCAACCCACCCTACATTGCTAGCTCAGACCCTCATCTAGCAAGCGGCGATTTACGATTCGAACCTCGTTATGCGCTCGCGTCAGGCAACGATGGGCTCGATGCAATTAAAGTAATTTGCCAAGAATCAAGTCGATATTTAGCTGATAAAGCTTATCTGTTACTTGAGCACGGCTATGACCAGCAACAAGCAGTTATCGATTTATTTAAGCATTATGGTTATACCAATATAAAAGCGTTTAACGATTCCAAGCAAATTGCACGTGCAGTCCTAGCACAACGAGGATAAAAGACCTAAATCTCGCTATTTCAGCTTATTAGTGACTTCTAATCTACACATTTAGTGCTTGATTCAGAGCTAAAAGTGTTTAATCTATGACTATGGCTGCGATTAAAATACAAAATGATGAAAAGCGTTTTTTTGACAAAGAACTCAGAAAACAACGCGAAATTAGTTTTTGCTGTATTCATAAAACTAAACCTCAAGTCATGCTGGAGATTAAAGACGCTATCTCTGTACTAAATAAAGTTGAGGGTATTATTTCACTTAGCATTAAGTCACCCAATAAATTACTTATTAACTATAGTATTGAATGCCTAAACCTAAAGCTGATCGAATCTGCTCTAATAGAGTTAGGTTTTCATTTAAACAATAGTTTACGCATTAAATTACGACGTGCCTTATATCATTATAGCGAAAGTGTCGAACAAGAAAACTTAGGCATAAATCTCGAGGCAACAGATTCAACTCAAAGACTTTTCATTAACCGTTATCAGAATATGCAACACGGTTGTCGTGACTCAAAACCCTTGCATTGGCGGAAATATTTGTAGTACAACTAGGTATTCTCATTCGCTGCTTTTTTTCGATATTAATCCTTTATCCAGATCGTTCTAAACAAAACAAATGCATTGACGAGATTGCTTCAGCCGCTAATGCGGCTTCGCAAAGACGCTGGAATTTGAAAAATCAGTTCGCTAGTTTTACTTGCTCAGGACGTTAAGGCGGGTTGCTTCAAACCTTCCCGTCTTTGCGAGACTGCATTAGCAGTCGAAGCAATCTCGTAAACCCAATCGCTAAGGTGACGAGATTGCTTCAAACGCTGCGCGTTTTCGCATAAACGCGAACGGCCAGTTGCATTTGGATACTGACTTAACCCTACTAAACATCGCCTAGTTCGTTTTACGAACGAACGGCTTGTTGAATTGTAGTACCGACTTCGTCCCGCATTACACTCGCTCACGCTCGCTACTTGCGGGCTACATTAATGTACTTTTTTCGCTTCCAGTTCTTTTTTATTTTTACAGCCTGAAATCAACTCCTTCCTGGCCAGACGCCAAGGGTAAAACCCTCTAAAAACTGATATTTTTGCGCCAGAGCTGTGTTCCAATTCAAACCAATATTTGCTAATTTGGCAATTCACATCGGCTGTTTTTTTAACCGTAGGCACTTCTTGAACTGATATTAAAAACCAGATGTCTTCAACTTTTTGTTGCGTGTAATTCCAAACAAAATTATGCATTGATAAGGTGAATAGTATTAGCGTCATTGCCGCAATTATAATTTGATAAACTATTTTTAAATCAAACGCGCGATAAACAATCAAAAAAGTAGCGAGTATAACAAGTACGAGGGCGACGCCTTGCGCCTCAATGGGTGTCCTCACCATGGTAATTCCGATATCGCTACCAGTGACTAATAAAGCCGAATTATTTAAAGTGACTACGGCGATAAAAAAACCAGACACCACTAATAACAATGTTGCTAATAAGGAGGCTATTGCCCATTTCTTAAACCGCTCTCGCATTAAACTATTTCCGATTTTTGTTTATTATGTGCTTCACTACAGGTAGTATTCAATTGCTTCCAAGCAAAATAGTAGACTCAACAAGGACTAAATTTTGTCATGAATGACCAGCAATTACTACGATATAGTCGACAAATTATGTTGCCGCAAATGGGCGTTGAAGGCCAACAAGCCCTATTGAGTTCATGCGCACTTTTAGTTGGGCTGGGCGGCTTGGGTTCGCCAATCGCCATGTATTTAGCGGCAGCAGGCGTCGGAAAACTAATGCTCGTGGATTTTGACAAGGTCGATTTGTCCAACTTACAGCGCCAAATCATCCATAAGACAGATTCCATTTCTCAGTTAAAAGTCGAATCAGCAAAGCAAACCTTAATCGCTCTTAATCCTGACATAGAAATAGAAACATTTGATCACGCTCCCACAATTTCTGAATGGCAATCTCTATTCAAATATGCAGATGTAATTGTGGACGCGAGTGATAATTTCGAAACACGTTATAACATTAACAAAGCCTGCGTGAAAACTAAAACCGCCTTGGTTTCTGGCGCCGCGATCCGTTATGAGGGCCAGGTGAGCGTATTCGACTTGCGAGAAAAAGACTTGCCCTGCTATCAATGCCTTTACCCCCAAAACAGCGATTTGACATTCAATGATTTAGAACAAACCTGCAGTGAAACTGGTGTTCTAGCACCGCTGGTAGGAATAATCGGTAGCATACAAGCGAGTGAAACAATAAAACTTTTAAGTAAAACAGGAGACTTACTTATTTCAAAATTGTTATTAGTCGATATTTTTCATTCGGAATGGCGAACCCTAAGTTATAAAAAAGATTTACACTGCCCTATTTGTAACGAAAAATAAAAATATGTCGATTAAAATTCCAATTACTATCGTTAATGAATTGCTTACACAAGCACAAGCTAAACCAAATAATGAAATATGCGGATTATTGGGTGCAACGAAGGGCGTCGTTAAGACTTGTTATCCAATCTCCAATATTGCAATGGATACGAAAACTCAATTTGAAATGAGCCCGCAGGGTCAAATCAGTGCGATGAAATCGATGCGCAAACACAATCAAGAATTATTCGCTATCTACCACTCTCACCCCAACACCCCAGCGATACCTTCAGACAGTGATATCAAGCTTAATCAATATCCCAATATTTTTTACTTGATTATCTCATTAGATACCAAGGGCATCTTACAACTCAAAGCGTACCAAATAAATCAAGATAAGGAGATTAAAACGCTGCAGCTACAAATCTATTAAGTTAGGTACCTATACGACTTTTTCTGGGACGACTCTTTCTGGGACGACTCTTTTAGGAACAACAATTTAGTACTCTCGAAACACAGCCTTCTTCAACTGCTTATAAATAATCGGTGCATTATATTCACTGCTTAAGCTCGCATTCAGCACCCAACGTCTCAATTGAGCACTACTCACATTTAATTGCACATGTTGCTTGCCATTTTTAGTCCACACCTTTCCTTTCATATATCCATGTTTAATCGCCTTAACCAAGGCGCTTGGTTTTAGCATCCACACTCTTAACAGACCATCTTTATATACCGCATATTTAGTAATAATATATTGCTTAGAGGCACTAGACCCGGCGCCTGAATTTGTCCGAATTTGAACATTCATGTATTGCACGGTACCCAATTTCGTCGGAAATATATAAAATTCATCGACACTTATGTGCTGACCTCGATTCGAAACTGGGTGCGCAACACGAATCATGTGCATGTACTTATTCAAATCTATCGTTATGTGTAAATATTCATGCGTATGCCAATCGTTTACATTATACCAAAGACCAAGCAAACGATAATCCGGCTCATAATATCGAACCTTACTCAAGGGCAACTCTGAGGTAACACAAGCATTAAGAGACAATATAGCAATCAATAATAAACAATATTTTAAATATTGAAAAAAATTGTAAAACAGCGTGGAAATCAATCTTTTGTTTTTCATATTAAAAATAGCGACTCTTATTCAAAGTGCTTGAATTAAAATTAGGAACAAACTTGAGAAATGAATTTTGTTAATTTGCAGTGCAGGACTAAATTATGCTTTTTAGCAACAATTAATGTAAGTTATTAGATTAGGTGCTAGGTCTATTAGATGTTATGTCTAGCATTCAATGAATTTTTTACAAATAGATAGGCATGGTTAGATACCTTACAAAAATTCATTGGATGCTAAACTTGGCACCTAAACTTAAAATTGGAGCTGGCGAGAGGACTCGAACCACCGACCGGCTGATTACAAATCAGCTGCTCTACCAACTGAGCTACGCCAGCTCTGATACCCACAGAAATAGGTCTAATCACAACCTTCTAACAGGTCCCTTCTGAATAGGACTATTCGGAAGAAGATGCATTCTATAGAATTTGCTTGACGAATTCAACGGATCAAAACAGATTAATAAAAAAAAAGAAAGGAAGCAGCCGGGTAGATAAATTTGGCTAATTTATAATTACTAATTTCGGCTGAGATCTGGATGTAAGTGCTTATTTATTGTGCAGTTTTTCTTCCGACTTGATACTGCAATCGATTTAACGTGTTACAAAATAGCTTAATGCTTGGCTGAAATTTTAGGGTGAAATGAACCGAAAGCCTCTCAAGCCATTCGGTATGCTATTTAATACTAACTAACCAGTCTGCTTGGTACAGTTTTTCCTCTGTAAAAATACTTCTTCACGAGTTTCCTTAATTATGGACCTAGCACGCTTAGGCAATTTTTTACCTCTAGGCATACTGTAATTTACCCAGATTTGCTCGCCCTTACTTCCCTTAACATCGATCTTAGGAGCAAAACCCATGTGTCTAAGCTGCTTCATACGAGTCGTCGCTGATCGACTTGATTTATACCAGCCAAAATCAACTTTGAATTTTTGACTCTGACTATTACTTAGTTTGTAGCGAATACCTTTACGCTTTAATACCTTTAAAGTTTCATCAGGCGACTCCGCCACAGTCCTAGCTTGTAGGTACACCAAAAATTTTTCTTTTTCTCTAAAACTTTTAAGTTCAGATTCTACATTCAGAGCAATCAATTTTTCATTCAATTCATGTGCGTCATCTTTATCAACGAAAGGTCCGAGTGCTACACAACTGCCATTCGCAGCGCCTGTATTTGCCGGAGCTGCAATTGCAACTTGTAGCTTTTTCTTCGGCACAAAATTTGGTTTTGACGGTGGTGCTTTTACTACTCGAGACTCAGTTTGAGGCTTGCTTTCTTTTCGAGTGGTGTTTGTTCGAGTATTCGCTTTCTTTGGTGGCGATAAAATATCATCAACCGAACCATTAGGATTCAATATTGAAATACCCGGAAAATTTTTGTCTGTTTCAGTTAAATCATCATCAACCTTGTTCACATTTGTGGCCAAGTAAAATGCTAGATTTACACCGACTATCATTAATAATAATGCTTTCATAATTCACTCATTGCTACTGTTAACATACCTATTAAAGTTAAGTTAGTTTCCAGTTTATATTGTTGTTGTGGTTTTTCTTTTTCTAATAGTGGCAACACTGATTGTGCGTCACCGCCAGTAATGACCTGTATTAAGCTATTGTTTTTACTCAATCTTGGACTCATTTCTATACTGGCCACAATTCGATCAATCCAAGATACTATACTATAAAGTGTACCTCGAAGAACAGCACTTTCGGTGTCACAAGCTAACTCTTTTAAAGCATTAATATTACAAATATTACTGCTTTTTTCATGATCAAATTCGAAGTTTGTTCTCGATAATAGTGACTCTCTCATTAAGCCCAAACCAGGGGAAATATAGCCTCCCAGGTGCTTTCCATCATCAGCTAATACATCAATTGTTAATGCAGTTCCAACATCGATGATGATTGCAGCGCTTTTATATTGACGCCATACCGCGATCAGCTTAAGCCAACGATCAACGCCCAAACGTTTTGGCTCTGAATAACAGTTACTCAGGCCTAATAATTGTGAGCAAGTTTCGATGACAGATATTCGCTCTACACCGTTCTTATTTAGAACTTGCCTTAAAATCTCACCAATATTTTTTTCGGCAACACTGGATATCCATACATGCTCAATTCGCGGCAGCTTAGCCATTTTTTTTGTTAAGTACGAAGCAAGCTCATTTAAGTGATTTCGGTAGTGCCAGCGTTCTACATTTTGTATTTGCAACTCATTTTCATCTGCAATTGCAAATTTAATCGTGGAATTGCCAAGTTCAAATAGTCCAATCATGGGTCTAACCTTAGACTCACTTCGCCAGATACAAATGACTTTATGCCTGATTCAGTTTTTAGCAAAAATCGACCCTCATCGTCGATCCCTCTGGATTCACCGCTAATGCTGTTTTTAGGCAAAATTAGCTTCACTGTTCGGCCAAATGAAATATCAAACTCTTGCCATTGACTGATATAAGATTGCGCTCCATTTATCTCAAATTCTTGGAATGCGCTTATAATCGAATTCAGAAGTTCAGCAACTATTTGATTACGTGATAATTTATTCTCGCTAATTATCTCCTCTAATGCGGACCAGGGCTGTTCTATTTTATCCATTTGGTTCTGATTTCTCTGTAAATTTAGACCAATACCAGCAATCGCAAAGACTGAACCTCTATCTTCGCCTAACAATTCAAATAAAATTCCACCTAATTTTTGATCTTGCCAATACAAATCATTTGGCCATTTCAATTTGAGTTCTTTAGCACCTAATTTATTTAAAGCGCGAATTATAGCGACGCCTATAACCAGGCTTAAAGTGTTTATTTTTGCGGGCAAGGAGTCGAACCGCCAGGATAGTGACATCAAAATATTCGCTCCAAAAGGCGAATACCAATGACGCCCTCTGCGGCCCTTTCCTTGCAATTGATACTCACATAAACAAGCGGTTGCTTTCGCATTGATCGCGGGCGCTTCGTGAACAGACTGATCTGCGCTGTGCGCTAAACTTTTGAGATATTGATTAGTCGAATCTACCACAGCAAGTATAATTATTTCCTCTAATAGAGAAGAACTGTTGGGACTTAGATTTTTATTAATTTTTTCTATAACAAGTAATTCTATTGCAGGGCGAAGTCGATAACCTCGACCCCGAACTGAATCTATTTGTACACCCCAGTCTGACATACGCTGGATTGCTTTCCAGACCGCCGTACGGGACACAGAAAAAGTCTCTGCTAACGCTTGTCCAGAGTGAAAATCTCCATCTGCCATTAATTGAATTAGGTTTATTGGATTCATCTATTTTATAACACTCAATTTATCTATTTATCTATTTGTCTATTTGTCTAAGCCTTACGATCTCTCTTTAAAATAAGCTTACTATACCCCATCGTTGCATAAAATATCGGATCAGGAACGTTTCGCTCTATTTTTACCGGCATTCTAGGCTCGTACTCGTATTTTCTAGAACTCACGTAGAATGAACTATGCTCGCACTAGAAAATACTGCGTGAG
>QIKQ01000182.1 GCA_003233075.1 Gammaproteobacteria bacterium | reverse complement strand
CACTATGTCGAGCCTTTCGACCGAGTGAAATCCAGTCAGAGTGTGCGATTGGGCCGTCGTAGCAGATGGGCTGTGAGAAATGCGGGCTAGCGCGCATAAAATGCGAACGGCCAGCTGTATCTAAATACTGGACTTCGCTCCGGTTTCCGTCTTGTAGCTGGGTACGAACTTAGGAAGCTTTTGATAGTAAGGGTTTAATTTCAGATTTAAGTGCTTGCTTGATTATGTCGTTTAACTTGTCTTGCTTATAGGGTTTGGTGAGAAAATCATTCATGCCGGCGTCCATACAGTTTTTACGATCTTCATCGCTAGCATTTGCGGTCAAAGCAATAATTGGTGTAGATGATTTTGTTATAGCCTCGATTTTTCTAATTTCCTTAGTGGTTGTAAAGCCATCCATGACAGGCATTTGACAGTCCATTAGAATTAAACTGAAATTTGATTCTTGATAAAGTTCTAATGCTTTTTCGCCATTTTCTGCAATGGCAACTTCATGGCCAAGTTTTTCTAACATGGCCTTGGCGACCATTTGATTTACCATATTATCTTCGACTAGCAAAATAGTTGCGGAATTAATTTTTACCTTTTCACTACTTTCATCAATGTGTTCTGCTATATAACATTGCAGAGTGAGTGCTTTTTGTAGAGATAAATACAAATGATGTTTGTGAATTGGTTTTTGTATCTGGTCAATGTAGGTGTGGGTAGCCGCTTCGCTGCTAGCAACTTGCCTAAGACCAATATTGCTCAGGACAATGATAGGTGTATGTAAGTTATTTTCCAAGTAGATTAAAAATTGACTGTATTCATCGGAGTTTTTTAAATTTGTTGGCACATCTATAATGATACAATCGTAGGAGTCGATATAATCAATTGTGGCTTGTTTCATTTCCATCGTATGCTTATACAAGCCATCATAGGCTAAATTTAATTCATCTAAGTAGTCCATTGTAATATCAATACCGAGAGATTTTTTACCAAGTATTAAAATATTTGCATCTAAGAAATTAAGATGCTGTGTTTGGGTTTTCTGACCTGAGTGTTCCATTTCGAGGTCAAATGAAAAACAAGTGCCCCGACCCAAGACGCTGTTTATTTCTAACTTACCATTCATCATTTCGACGAGTTGGCGGCAAATAGTTAATCCTAAACCGGTGCCACCGTATTTACGAGTCACTGAATTGTCAGCTTGGGTAAAGGCGTTAAACAAATTTTCTTGTGCTTCTTTGCTTATACCGATACCGGAGTCTTCGACTCTAAAGAAGAGCCTAATGATATCTTCATCAATATTTTCACTTTTCACCGAGATCTTGATAGTTCCTTGTTTAGTAAATTTTACTGCGTTACTCATAAGATTCGACAAAACTTGTTGTAAGCGAGTTGAATCACCTATTAGATATTTAGGCGTATCACTGTCGATATTACACGCGAGCTCTACGCCGTTTTGGTGTGCTTTTAGGGCATGAAATGAGCAACATTCTTCGATTATATCTTCTAAGTTAATGACTGCTTTTTCTATTGTTAGCTTGCCTGCTTCAATTTTTGATAAATCCAAAATATCATTAATGAGTGTTAACAAGATATCGGCTGAGCTTGAAGCGGTTCTGATATATTGCTTTTGAATATTCTTGAGTTCTGTGTCATTCAGTAGTTGTAACATGCCAAGTACACCATTGAGTGGGGTGCGTATTTCATGACTCATATTGGCAAGAAAACGAGATTTTGTTTTAGTTGCCTCTGAGGCATTATGGTATGCTTCTTTAAGTTCACTATTTTTGCTGTGCAAAAATTCTGTATTGTCGCGTACGTAATTGATCACTTTTCGGTAAATAAAATAACCGATTAGCACACCTAATAGAATAAGAATTCCAGAAATATAATAGGAGCGTATTAGTTGCGCTTTTGTTTTTGATGCTGCGGCTAGCGATAAGCGTTTTTGGATCTTAACAAATTCATTTAATACTTTTAGTAATAAGAACTGACCTACACGTGCGTTTTCAACTGCTTGATAAAGTTTTTCAGCTGGCGTATTGTTGGTCATCATTCCAACGGCAATTCTGTTTAGGGGCTGAACTTTTCGAGTGATCGCGGTGAGTTGCTTGTGAATAAATTTTTCTTCTAAACTCATCGGTAACTTTAAGAGTTTTTCACGCGTGTTCCGATATTGTGTTGCATAAGAGTAAAAACGATCTTTGACTTCATCTCTTATAAAATAATCGTCGGTGCCCGCCATTATTTGTAGGCTTAAGGCACGCAATCGGATTGAATCTTGTAATTTGTAAACCAGCTCTGTTTTTAGATTATTTACTTTGACTATATTGTTTGTATTATCACCAAATTCTTTTAGTTGAATAAGAGAGACAATGACTAAACCGCAAACTGCAATAAAAATAAACCCAAAGCCATAAGCAATAGACCGGGTAATTCGGTTTGAGGTTGAATCAATGCTTAAATCTTTCATGTAAATACTTTAATTTTTATCGGGTAAATGTAAGCTGATATGGTGAATTCTCTTACTCTATATCGGTCAAAACAGAATATATATTAGCTGTTATCAAGATCAGCAATGATATTATTAATTAGCAGGTATGAAGCATTTTTAAGAAAAATGCTGCCAATTTCTAATCATTAAGACTTAACGACGATCATTTTATAGATGGCGAGCGAAATGGCGACTTGACCCGATATTTGTTGTGGACATACAATCACTAATAATCTTCAATTATCAAATGGAATTAAACATGTTAAGTCGTTTTGTAGCAGCCACTAGTTTCGTTTTAATTCTATTAATTTTGATACCCGCAATTTCCATGGCAGACGAAAATACGGAGGCGATTCAGTGGGTTAAAAATACAAGCAAAGATTTAAATGCTTCAGTTCGTTATATTAAAACTAAAAAGCTAAAGCTTGATGATATCATTCGTTTTATTGATTATTTTAATATCGAAAAACCGAGATATAAGTTAAAAGAGGAATACTTAATAAAACGAATCGCGCTGATTAAAAATGATGTTGAAAAACTGGGAAAAAAAGATAAAAATGAATCGAAAGATGTGAGTGTAAAACGACTACAGTTGCTTAATATCAACAAGCAATTGGAAAAGGCGAGGATTGATGTCAGCGAAAATTTAAAAACAGTGAATTCTCAGCATATTAAGTTATATGCTTTACGTAAGCATATATTTGCAAATGAATACCTTGGCCGTGGTGATAATATATTTCAATTGTTATCAAAAATTCCTAGTCAGGCGGTGCTGTGGAGTAAAAATTTTAATCAATATTTTACTCGGAGTCATAAAAAATCACCAATCACTTTAACACCCGTTATTTTAATTTCCATTATTCTGGGTATCGTGTTTATGCTTGGTCTCCTAATCAATAGGCTTGTTAAAAAAGCAGTCTCGTGCGATACATTAGTCAGCATGCGATCGGAAAAATTTAAAATATTAATTTGTGAATACAATAATTATTTGCCGTACCTCTTTATCTTGGCGATTTCCTATTTTAGTTACCATTTAATGGATGCGCAATACAGCCGACCTCTCGTTCATATTGCTTTACATTCGCTGGCTTTCTATTTTTTATTGCGGCCCTTTGTGAATAGTCTGTTTAAAGTTTTGTATGCCGATACAGTGAGTGTTCAAGCAGAGACAGAAATCGAAGATTATGAGTCGGGTAGTGTTCAACGATTAGCAGGATTAATGTCCTATACCAAATTGTTGCTTATCAGCTTGATTTTGGGATATGCGGTACATAGCGTAGTCGCCGAAATTAACTTGGGTGCCGTCGCTAAGTATTTAGTACAAGATATCTTTTTAGTGATCGTGGCAATCGTCGTGTTTTTTGGAGTCTCGAAATTACTAGGCTATAAAAAATCAGCGTTTAGGATGTTTTTTCGCTATGTTAGTTTGTTTTTTGTTTTTGCTGCTTTGATATTAGAGTTTAGTGGCTATCGAAGTTTAAGTTACTATATCTTTAAGTGTTTTATTGGGTCGACCTTACTGCTTAGTATTTATTGGTATGTTAGTGGTATTATTACTGAGGCAACCAGTGCCATACAATCAGCCGATTCGCATTGGCATTCGCGTTTAAATCGAGTGTTTCGTTCCCAAGAAAAAGTGGCGGAATCGGGCCTGTATTGGCTAAAAATACTTTTGAAGTCAGTTTTATGGGTAGGTTTAATTGTATCTTTGGTATTGCTTTTTGGCGTATATGAATTGCTAAAAACCTACGTTAATCAATACTTTTTTATTGGCATTAAAATCGGTTCAATTACAATCTCGCCCTATAAAATATTATTGGCGTTTTTGGTGTTCGTCGTTATGCAATCCTTGACGGGTTGGTTTAAAAAACGTTTGAATGATCGTATGTTGAAAAATAATAAAATTGATCATGGCGCTCGTGAAGCTATGGTCACTTTGTCAGGTTATGTCGGTTTTTCAGTAGCCTTGGTTGTCGCCTTAAGCATAGCCGGAGTCGCATTTTCAAATTTAGCAATTATTGCCGGCGCTTTGTCAGTGGGTATCGGTTTCGGTCTACAAAATATTGTTAATAATTTCATTTCAGGATTGATTCTATTATTTGAACGGCCAATTAAAACCGGTGACTGGGTTATCGTTGGTGATGTAGAAGGCTACGTCAAAAAAATAAGTATTCGCGCCACGATTATTCAAACCTTTGATAATGCGGATGTCGTTGTGCCGAATGCGGAGTTCATTTCCAGTCGAGTCACTAATTGGATGTATAGTAATAAACGCGGCCGTATTAAAATACTAGTTAGCGTTGCCTATGGTACCGACGCCAATGTAATGATTGAATTATTAACGTCTGCGGCGAACTTGCATGAAGAAGTAATTCAGGAAGATTCAAGCTTGCCAATTCGTGTTTTGTTTATGGAGTTTGGTGATAGTGCGCTTAAATACGAGTTGCGTTGTTTTATTAAAAATATAGACAGTCGCTTGATTGTAATTAGTGAACTAAATCAAATCGTTAATAAAAAATTGGACGAGGCTAAGATTAAAATACCTTACCCACAAACGGATGTGCATTTGCATAAAGTCGAATATACTAAAAAATAGTGGCTAAGGGGTCAAGTCTACTTTATAGAGACGCTTGCCATAAGACTAATAAATGTTAAACCTGAAACAGAGTGTTAGTATTATTATAATTTTGAAGGTCCTGTAGCCCGGCTCTTCAGAGCCGGGGTGGACTCGAACAGTGACGCCATGGCGTTTACAACAGCATAAATGATGATGGTTGAGTTTATAAGACGAGTTAGTGTTATGCTTGAATCCAACTCCACTCTGGCTCTCGGCAACTGCTACAGCAAAGCTCTACCTCCTGCATCCCTGCAGTCGTAAAGAGCCGGGCTACAGCAGATATTGAGTATCGCCCTTCCTATACTAAGTACGCGGTTAACTATGGGACAGCAGTGAGACTTGACTCCTTTGTTATTTTCTAGGGTTTAATGCCCTGTTCCTTAATAAATAAGTTATACGCAAGCTGCATGCAAGCATATATTTTCTGATCTTTTTCCATTCTTTTTTGGCAGACTTTTGCCGATTCGAGTAAGTATTTAAGCGCTAGCTTTTTATCGACTTTTTTAGCGCTGCTCATGCACAAGTACTTACTGAGAGAAAAGACACTTATGGCCTGCAAATGTTTTTGAGTGTAGGCCAGACCACCTGTCAGTGCCAATGTTGAATCGACCATGCGCTTATTTTCAATCTTTTTTTGAGTTAGTATCGGCCCGATTTGTTTGCGTGCCTTTTGAAAATTAATCCCTGAATCTCGTGCTTCTGCAAAGGCTTTGCTAATGGCACCAAGTGAGTTGCAGTGCGTTTCTAAATTGGATTGCATTTTTTTTGCTGTCTCTTTGCTAAAAGCTAAGGATGTGCTGCAAAAATAAACTATTAAGATTGAAATAATTTGATGTTTCATCTGTTTATTATAAGAGTAAATGCCTAAAAAATTCCAGAGATTGCTTAGTTATAGAATAAGAAAAGAGCGCACAGACTACAATATATTTTATAAAGACGGAACCATACAGGAGTGAAAATTAATGTCATTAAGTTAGTTTAAATTAAGGTATCGCTTATTGCCTAACTATGTAATATTGCACCAAAAATATTAATGCTCGTCATTGACTTAAAGTTTTAACAAACTTGTATATTAGAGTAATCTAATATACAAGTTTTTAGAAAACTTAACTGGACTAAAAACTATGTGTAGTCAATCACTTAATAGCATGAACTACTCGCCTTGTAGATTTAATAAGCCTACCTTATGCCTACTAAAGATAAAACTGCTTTGCATTCAGTTCATAACTTTATAAAGTTGCGCTCTCAAGAACTAATACTCTATATACTATCGATTTTTCGAAGATTGGGTATTAGCTATTTTACACTATCAAAGAATTCTAAACGATGGATGAGGAGTCTCATGTCTAAGCTAGTTCGGCCACACGGTGGCGGTGATTTAAAGCCCTTATTATTGGAAGGTGATGCCCTTGCTGCGGAGCAAGAACGCGCAAAAGGCCTGCCTCAACTGAAAATAGCTTCACGTGAAGTTGGCGATGTGATCATGATGGGCATCGGCGGTTTTACTCCACTTGAAGGTTTCATGAATAAGGCAGATTGGCAAGGTGTGTGTGATGACATGCAATTGTCGAACGATTTATTTTGGCCAATACCTATTACTCTTTCTGCGTCTACTGAAGAGGCGGATGGATTTGCTGAAGGTTCAGAAATTGCGTTAGTTGGGCCTAATTCAGATGAAATTTTAGCAACAATGAAAATCACTGAGAAATACAGTATCGACAAAGCACATGAGTGTACTCAGGTTTATAAAACCACTGACATTGAGCACCCCGGTGTTAAAATGGTCATGGAACAGAAAGACGTTAACCTGGGTGGACCTATTACAGTAATTTCACAAGGTGGCTTCCCAGAAAAACATGGCAAGGCGTTCATGACACCTGCGGAAACTAGAGCTGATTTTGAAAAACGCGGTTGGAGCACAATTGCTTGTTTTCAAACTCGTAACCCGATGCATCGTTCACATGAATATTTAGCAAAAATCGCAATCGAAATTTGCGATGGTGTTTTAATTCATTCCTTATTAGGCAATTTAAAGCCAGGCGATATTCCTGCTGATGTGCGTTCTGAGGCAATTTCAACATTAGTTGATAATTATTTTGCTGAAAACTCAGTGATTCAAGCTGGCTATCCATTAGACATGCGTTATGCAGGACCACGTGAAGCGTTGATTCATGCTTTGTTTAGGCAAAATTATGGTTGTTCACATCAGATTGTTGGTCGCGACCACGCTGGTGTTGGTGATTTTTACGGCCCTTTTGATGCACATGATATTTTCGATGAAATTCCTGCTGGATCACTCGAAACTCAACCATTAAAAATCGACTGGACATTCTGGTGTGATAAATGTGACGGCATGGCTTCAATGAAAACTTGCCCACATGAAGCAGCGGATCGCATGTTGTTATCAGGTACTAAATTACGTAAAGCTTTATCTGAAGGTGAAGACGTATCTGACAAATTTTCACGTCCTGAAGTACTTAAAATTCTTCGCGCCTATTACGCGGGCTTAAAGGATGACGAGAAAGTAGAAATTAAAATGTCGGGCCATTCTGCCAAATAAAGGCATTGGGGTCGGAGCAAGGTAAGTAGTTGTATTTAAAGTCTATTTATTTCCTAATGACTGATTTAAATTGCTTAGAGTGACCTTTTTGCTAGCAAAAAGTAAGCTTTAAGTGATTTCTCAAATGTTAACAACAAAATAACTATTTCATTTTCTTGGAATATTATTTTGAGCAGAGCAACTTTTTAGATACTTGTTTATTGTTATTCCAATAATTGTAGTCACTAGATTTAAAACTCCATTCGCCCACTAGCTTGATAGAGTCCAGATCCTTTTGCCATTTTACTTCTCTTGCCATCCAGATGGCGGAAATTGGAATTGTCCCGCAGGGTTGTCCTCTTGTATTAACTAGTGTGACAAAACCTGCCATGTCACTTCCTCCTCCGGGCATAGCAGCAATTAAGCTGCATAAACGATAGTGGTTAGTCAGTAAGTGCATTGCGTTGTTTGGATTTTTAATTTTATTGTACTGTACAATAAAAAAAAGAGTGATATATAGGGAAAATAGAATTAGTCCACCTGATGTAATAGTCAGCTTAACTTTGTCTGCATATTTCACATTATCATTCTTTAGTGTTCGGTATTGTAAAGGCTTGGAATTAATATAATATAGTATAGGTTCTTAAGCGAAGTTAATTGAAAGCTGGTGCTTTATGTTATTAGCTGCAACAGATAATAGAATATTTTCACAGGTTCAAATTTATGATTCCGTCTAAAATAAATAAATTTAACTTGTTCTCGGGATTTGCTATTTTATTGTTTTTGTATAATACGATTACTCTGGCAAGCGATGAAACGTATATTTTTGATTCTACACGATCTAAGATTCGCTTGGTTTACAAAGACACGGTAGAAATAGACGTAACTAAAACTCCAGGTAAGCTAACCTTTAAAAATCGAAATCAAATTAGTATCAAAGTATACAATAATAGTAGATTAGTATTTTCTACTACCATTAATGGGAAATTCAGAAAACCATTCGTAGAGTTTTTACCGTTAAATAACGATGGGGTTTTAGATATTATTCTACATTTGGCGGATGAGTCAGGTTTTGAGCCTTTCATTTTATTAAGCAAGTCAGGTTCAAAAAAATATGTAAATGCGTTAAGGAATATTAAAAAATATATTTCTGTTGATTATTCTAATCTTGAGTCGAGCAAACCGGGTGAACCTCATAAATCCTACCAAGTTATTAAAAATAAATTAGGGGTAAACTTCCTTGTGTTCCACCATCTTTTTATTGAACGCAAATTAAGATATAAAGTTAAACTAAAATTGAACGAGGCCAGAACAGCATATTCTTTAGAAAAATAAGGAAGTTAATCGCAAGTGTTGGGAGAAGGCTGGAGAGTTGATGGTATGAATTTGTTAAAAAGGCGATATTGTTTAATCGGAGCACTGTTTCTATTTTTCAGTGCCTGTAATGTATCGCAACAATCTAAGCGGGGTCATTCAAAACTAAACTCAAACCAGTATCTACAGTCTCAGCCATTTAAAATATTTACAGAGCATGGTCATGTAAGTCGAGGTTTCACCTCCAAAGAGCGATATGCTGCGGATAATGATGAGCAAAGTAGGGCAGCCGCCTATTCAAATCGCAATGCGGCAAGTCGAGCGGCCAAGGCTAAACACTATAAGTTTAATAATTATTGCACTTATATACAATCATATAGAAGCTCCTATTTGTTGCAAAAAAGTGGTTGGTATCAAGTGATATCTAAACGTAATGACATAGTCATTACTGATATTGAAGATCAAAGTGAGCTCGCAAGACTAAGGGGTCACTGTCTCCGAGTAAATCATTTTGCGTTCTCCCCAAATAATATGCTATTGGCTACTGGAGGACTAGACAGTATTGTTTATTTATGGGACTGGAAGATCGGAAAGCAGTTAGCTAGTTTTGGCTTTCGTGAGTCTATGGCGAGCACTGGTCCGCATGTGAAAGGCTTGCAATTTTCGCCCAATGCCAAGCAGCTTGTAGTCAATTACTCTAATAATGATGTTATTGTAATTAACCCGAAAACCGGAAAAAATAATTTCAATATAGATAAGTATCAGCATCATCGAGAACGCCTCACTAAAAAACAATCTGAAAATAGAAAATTGAATTTAATTGGAAAGGTGCTCTATTCAGGAGATGGTAAATATTTGTTTGTATCGCGTGTTAAAGCTATAGGGGTATTTTCAACGCAAAAGGGAAAGTTTGTGCGCGATATCAGCATCAGCGATATTAAAAGTATAAGCGATATTGCCCTTGATCAAAAAGGAAAGCACTTAGCGATATCCACACTAGGCAAGAAAGAATCTAAGTTAATTATATGGGATTTGCTAAGGAACAAAGTCGTCAAAAGTATTACTGAAAAACGAATTACTGTAAATAAGCTTGTTATTTCCCGCGATAACAGGTATTTAGTTAGTGCTGCTAGTGATGGCAGTTTAAGGATCTATTCCTTAGCGAGTTTGGTTGAAATAAAACGAGTGTATTTTGCAAGAAAAGGTTATGGCTCAGGTGTGTTAGCACTTCGATTTGATTCTAATAATAATTTACACTTAAAAATAAGAAATTCCCAAAGTATCTCAGAATTGGGCCAGTTAATAGTTTCAGATTCTGAGATTAAATAAGTGGGAGAATATTAGATATATTAGCTCTGCTGTCCCGTTAACTTTTTTATCTCGATGTTTAATAGTCGCATTCACTAAACAAAATAAGTGACCGATAATATCGCTTTCGAAGC
>QIKQ01000289.1 GCA_003233075.1 Gammaproteobacteria bacterium | reverse complement strand
GCAGGGATGCAGGAGGTAGAGCAACGCAGGAGCAGTTGCCGACGACTGCAGGGATGCAGGAGGTAGAGCAACGCAGGAGCAGTTGCCGAGAGCCGAGAAAGATTCGAATACAAATATTAGGAGAAATATATTTACATTCATTTTTAGAATCTTGGGTTTGCCTCGCATACACGACTTATTGAATATTGAACCTAGATTCGGTGCAACGCGTATCGCAAAGATGGTTATATAAGTCCACTGCGGATAAACTTTGTTGGATTGAAATAACCTACGAAGAATAAAGCGACAATGTGTGAATTTATTCGAACAAGAAGGCATTTGATTATAATTTTCCTTGATCAATGTTCTTTAAAGCAGGTAAGGTACGTTTATTCACCATCGACTTGCTGGTGATAAATATTTACGATTAGAAATGCAGTTAATAAGGTGTAAATAGATGATTAAAGTAGGGCTTGTTGGTGGAACAGGTTATACAGGCGTTGAGTTATTAAGAATATTAGTCAGTCACCCTGAAGTTGAAATTACCGCGATCACCTCTCGATCGGAAGTGTCTAAACCTGTCAGTAGTTTATTCCCAAGCTTACGTGGTCATCTAGATTTAGTATTTTCTGAACCCAGTCTGAGTAATTTAACAGCGTGTGACTTAATATTTTTCGCAACTCCCAATGGTACCGCAATGAAGATGGTGCCAGAGTTGTTAGACACTGGCGTAAAAGTTATCGATTTAGCGGCAGATTTTAGATTTAAAGACCAGGCTGAGTGGTCGCAATGGTATGGTGAAAGTCATGCCTGTCCTGAGTTGTTGTCTGAAGCAGTTTATGGTTTGCCCGAGATAAACAGAGAACTTATACGGAATGCACAAATTGTTGCCAATCCTGGTTGTTATCCGACTGCCACAATTTTAGGATTCTTACCTCTGGTTGAAAATAATTGGATTGATTGCAGTCAGTTAATAGCTGATACCAAATCAGGTGCAAGTGGCGCTGGAAGATCCGCCAAAATTTCAAATTTGTATTGTGAAGTAGCAGAAAATATGCAGGCTTATGCTGTTCCTGGTCATCGGCATTTACCTGAAATTAAACAAGCGCTTGTCACCGTTTCAGGATTGCCTGTGGGCTTAACATTCGTACCACATCTAACGCCAATGATTAGAGGAATTCACGCCACCTTATACGCTAATTTACTCGATTCGGACAAGTCTTTAGAGGAAATACAACATTGTTTTGAGCAAAGGTATTTGGAAGAGCCTTTTGTCGATGTCTTAGAAAGCGGTGCGCATCCCCAAACTCGCAGTGTCAAAGGAGCTAATTTTTGCCGTATTGCCGTTCACAAACCACAAGATCGAAATACGGTTGTGGTTTTATCTGTGATAGATAATTTAGTGAAGGGTGCGGCGGGCCAAGCAATTCAAAACATGAATCTAATGTTTGGTCTTTCTGAGACCACTGGCCTAGAATTTGCACCTTTGTTGCCTTAGCAGAACGCCTTACTAGCGCACATAGCAGTTTCTAGTGTTAACTTGCTTCGATAGTTTTAAGAGACGAAATAATCGGCTTCTTGCTAATAATGTACTAATTATTAAGGGTTTGTGATTTATGTTGGGCTGATTCGTGGCGCTTCTCTTGATAGTACACCGTTATATCAGTTTTAAGTGAATTTAGTAGAGTAATGTTCATTGCTGAATACCTAAGTTTATTAAAGGTTTTGAATGATGCAAATTATAGTTTTATGCATGTCAGATCCTATAGAAACAAGCAATATGTGAGTCCACACCTTGAATCATGACTCAATTCAGGACATTATAGTTAGACGAATCTAGCTTCGTGGTTATATTTACAACAACCATTCGCTAACATCTCTGCTATACGGAAGGTATTTAGTTTGAAACGAGTTCGAAAAACCAAAGCAAATTTAGTGATCAAGGAGCACAATCCTTGGAAATTCTTCTTATGGCTAGTGATCGCTATGATCATAGTTTCAGTCGGAATAGCGCTTTCTTTTGAAATGGGTCAAAAGGATGCAATCGAAATAAATGATACCACTTATCGCGATATTAAGACTAAAAAAGAATTACTCGAAGCAATGAACAATCAGATGAGAGGGCTTGATAAAGATAATAGACGTTTGCGAATTGCTGCGGCTAGGCTCGAAAGTCAAAACCGCATTGATGGACATGCTCATCGTAAAGTAAAAGGCTCTTTGATTCGATTGCAAAAAGAAAATTTAAATTTACGTGAAGAATTGGATTTTTATCGAAATATTATTTCACCGAATAAACATTTTTCAGGCTTGCGCATACACAGTTTTAAAATTGATCAGGGTACAGAAAAAGGCTTGTTTTACTATAAGCTAACCTTGATAAAAATTCATGGCCTGAGGAATCGACATCGTACTACGAACGGTGAAATACGACTCTATATCAGTGGTCGTACCTTAGATGGAAATGCCGGCGTTCTTACTTTGAAGGATATTTCTTCAGTAAAGAAACGTAACTTAAAATTTACGATAAAATATTTAGTACGCTTTGAAGGTAGAATGTCCTTACCAGCAGGTTTTTTACCTAATAGTGTTCGAGTGCAAGTTGTGCCGACACGTCGTCGGGGATTACGCGGCAATAGCATTGAGAAACGCATAGTCTGGCCTTTCAAAACGAGTTAAAGGGGATAGTTATTATGCTTGGGGGTAAAAAGTCTCATACAGTTGCCAAGATTGAAACACTGATTGGTCAAAATACTAAGGTTAGCGGCAACGTCGAATTCGAAGGTGGCTTGCATATTGATGGTGAAGTAAAGGGAAATATACTGTGTACACCAGAAAGCACTGCAGTGCTAACACTAAGTGAGAATGGCCGAATTGAAGGCGATGTACAAGTGCCTAATATTATTCTTAATGGAGAAGTGGTTGGAGATGTATACGCTTTTGAGCGAATCGAATTGGCCTCTCAAGCAAGGGTAACAGGCAATGTTTATTATAAGCTCATAGAAATGGCAATAGGGGCTGAAGTGAATGGTAATCTCGTTCATACCAAAGAATTTCCTGATTCAATGGTTGAGCAGTGTTCAGATAATGAAATAAATGCAATTAATTCAGGCGAGAGCAGTATTGATAATACTGAATCTGACACGACCCTTGAAAAACCCGAAAATGATTCCAAATATGCACAGAATAGCTAATTATTTAAATTAGTGTGCGTAGTCTAATAGTTGACTCTTTTACTAGGTTACTATAAAGTCGTATATTAGAGTTAGTTAATAGACAGTCGAATTTGGAGTTATCTCATGTCGAGTGAAATTAGTAGTGTTCAAGTAGAGCAGGAAATAGTTTTTACTGATAATGCTGCGAATAAAGTACAGACTTTAGTTAATGAAGAGAAAAAAACCGGCTTGAAGCTACGCGTTTTTGTTAGCGGTGGTGGATGTTCTGGTTTTCAATACGGTTTCGAATTCGATGAAAATTCATTGGAAGGCGATATTGAAGTCAGTAAACAAGGCGTTAGTTTAATTATTGATCCAATGAGCTATCAATATTTAATCGGTTCTACAATCGATTATATAGAAGATTTACAAGGTGCTCGATTTACCATTTCTAATCCAAATGCCAAAACTACCTGCGGCTGTGGTTCATCTTTCTCAATGTAGTTGTCTGCCTGAATAAGTTGTAATTGAGCTTATATTTCGTTCGCCAAGCTTTAATGCTGATTAATTATCCCACATGCACCCCCCCTCAAAAACAACTTTGATTTATAAATACCGGTTTTTTTAATGCACGGTTGGGTTGGTCTCTGTGTAATCTAGGATAATTTGTCCATTAACTATCTTATTCAGGTAAACTACACGGCTAATTGGTTATTTTTAGAATTATTTAAAGTGGAGTAAGTATGAGTGAATATTTGCCAGGCTTAGCTGGAGTTCCTGCGACCAAGTCCAATATATCAGATATTGATGGCCAAAAAGGAATTCTGACTTATAGAGGATTTCCTCTCGAGCAGCTAGCTGAGCACAGTAGTTTTGAAGAGACTACCTTATTACTGCTTGACGGTGAATTACCTTCTGCCACTTCTCTGGCCGATTTTGATATGCAACTGAAAAAAAACCGAGTTGTTAAATATCATATTCGAGAACTTATGAAGAATCTTCCATCCCGCGGACATCCGATGGAGATGTTGCAAACTGCCGTCGCTAGCTTAGGTATGTTTTACCCAGGGAAAGAGTGTTTAACCGGTGAAGATTTTTGTGAAAACCTAAATTATGTGCACGACATGACGGTTAAAATTATCGCACGCATGGCAACGATTGTAACGATGTGGCAGCATTTACGTAACGGTTATGAGCCTGTTAATCCTCGAAAAGATTTAAGTTACGCAGAGAATTTTCTTTACATGCTAACTGGCAAGGAGCCGGATCCTCTGCTCGCAAAAATACTAGATGTTTGTTTAATATTGCATGCTGAACATACGATTAATGCTTCTACTTTTTCGGTATTAGTGACGGCTTCAACCCTAGCTAGTCCGTATAGTGTCGTTGCAGGTGCGATTGGCACATTATCTGGTCCCCTGCACGGTGGTGCGAACCAAAAAGTAATTGAAATGCTACACGCAATCGGATCGCCTGATAAAGCGGAAGAGTACATTAGTAATAGACTGAAAAACAAAGAAGTCATTTGGGGTATGGGCCATCGAGAATATAAAACAAAAGACCCCCGTGCAAAAATACTGCAAAAATTATTTAGAAATTTAATTGAGAAACGCGGTGGCAATATTAATCCTCTGTTTGAAATTGCATTAGAGGTTGAGCGTATTTGTGAAGAGCGCTTGGCTAGCAAAGGGGTTTACGCGAATGTGGATTTTTATTCGGGTATTCTTTATGCCGAAATGGGAATTCCTGCAGACCAATTTACCACTATATTTGCCGTGGCGCGTTCAGCGGGATGGTTGGCTCATTGGCGAGAGCAGTTAGCAGATAATCGTATATTTAGGCCTACTCAAGTTTATATTGGTAGTGGTATAAGGACTTACACACCAATAGATCAACGTTAGTCTCGATAGCAGGGAAGGAGATAAATCATGACAGAAATTATTATTAATCGGAATTCAAGTAAGTTTGATAAAGTAAGAGCATACAAAATTATGCTTAATGGTAAGAAAGTAGAAACGATTCGTGACGGAGGAAATGTTAAACTGAAAATTGACTCGGGTGAGCACGAACTGTATTTAAAAATTGATTGGTGTCGTTCGAACAAAATAAATTTTACTATTGCCGATGGTGAGATAAAATCATTCGAAACAGGATCTAGTTTGCAAAACAAATTTTTCCTGATGGGTTTTGTTTACATAACGTTTAAAAAAAATAAATATTTGTGGATTAATGAACAAGTGACTAATTAAAGTCATCATAAGCATAAACAATAGCATGCGTACGCAGCATTTTTAAATTTAAATTGCCTAGTTACCAAGTTACTAGCAATTGCAGTCATTGATTTATTAGCAAATAGAAAAGTCCGCCCTGTTAAAAGTTGCGATATTGAGTATAATTATATGCTTTCATTTTGCTAATTATCTAAAAGTTTATTATGTCCATGCCATCTAAATCAAATAACACACATGATCAAATCGAATTAATATCTCGCGGTGCTGAGGAAATTCTAATTTTAGACGAGCTGGAGAGTAAGCTAAAAAAGAATAAACCATTGAGAATTAAGGCCGGTTTTGATCCTACCGCACCTGATTTGCATCTAGGGCACACTGTCCTAATAAATAAACTAAAGCACTTTCAAGATCTAGGTCATGATGTTCTCTATCTTATTGGTGACTTTACAGGCTTAATTGGTGATCCAACCGGAAAAAGTGCGACGCGACCAGCTCTAACAGCAGAAGAAGTGGCTGAAAATGCAAAAAGTTTTGAACATCAAATTTTTAAAATTTTAGATCCTGACAAAACGCAAGTAATGTATAATTCCGAGTGGTTAAATAAATTAACGCCTGGCGAACTAATTCAGCTTGCTGCGAAATACAATGTAGCCCGTATGCTGGAGCGAGATGATTTCTCAAAGCGTTACAAGTCAGGTCAGTCAATTGCGATTCATGAGTTTTTATATCCTCTCATTCAAGGTTACGATTCGGTTGCAATGAAAGCCGATGTTGAGCTTGGTGGTACCGATCAAAAATTTAATTTGCTCGTGGGTCGTGAATTACAAAGACATTACGGACAAGAACCACAAGTGATTTTGACTATGCCATTGTTGGAAGGCACCGACGGTGTGCAAAAGATGTCAAAATCTTTAGGTAACTATATAGGTATTAGTGATGAGCCGATTGAGATGTTCGGAAAAATTATGTCCATTTCTGATGAATTAATGTGGCGTTATTTTGAATTACTTAGTTTTGAGTCTGAATCTAAAATTTCCAAATATAAGAAGAGTGCTGAAGAAGGCGCAAACCCAAGAGATATTAAATTTGAGTTGGCTAAAGAAATAGTTGGACGTTTCCACGGTGGCAATTCCGTTGCGGAAAAGGCGAATAAGGAATTCATTGATCGAAATAAAAATAATAAAATTCCCGATGATATTCCTAACATTGATATTGAGACTGAAAACGGCCAATTGATGTTAGGTATTATTCTAAAAAAAGCAGGTTTAACTCAAAGTACTGCTGAATCAATCCGTATGATTAAGCAGGGCGCAGTAAAAATCGATGGTGAAAAAATAAGTGACCAAAAATTAGTACTTGACGCAGGTTGTTGTCATATTTTCCAGGTCGGTAAGCGGCGGTTTGCAAAAATTAAACTAATATAAGCTGGTTCAAGAGTCATTCTAAATGCAAATCATGAATAGCTTGCTCAATTTGAAGTCAATTAACTCTCGTCATGGAACGATCGTAGTATTTCTAGCTATAGTCTAACGTCCGGCAAGTGCTAAGTGTTTGTGCAATTGCAGAATTTCCGATATGTATTATGCTTAAGCGAGGCTTGACAGCTTACGGGTGGGTTCTATTTGCATGTGCGCAATGGCCGCATTATATTCTCCTGCGAGTATTGATTAGATCGTCATCCCCTTCGACACTATATGACTCAGATTGCTAGGCAAGGTCGTGCAATAAAGTGAAATTAATTGAAATCAAATCTTCACTCAGTGTTAAAATTGATATTAATAGTCAAATTATTTCTTGTGATTCATTTTTTCTCGAAAAAAACACAAAGGAATATTCAGGTAAGAATTTTAGTGAATATTGTGAGCCTAAAGACCGGGCGCAATTTATTAAATTGATAAAAAAGCTAAGCCGCAATCCACATGCTAGTACTCTGACACTGTCACTTATCGGCTACGGCAATGTTTTAATCCAACTTATTCCTGTCACACGAAAACCCCCAGTCAAATATTTTTTTATTATCGGCAATAAGTGCGCTAGTCTAGGGTCATTTTTAAAGCCAACTAAGCTGTTTGAGAGTGTGGCTGATAGTTTAAATGAGAAAGTGGGTGAGCAATATTTCAAATCAATTGTTAAGCAACTCGCATTAAATTTAGAAGCTGACTTTGCTTGCATTAGCCAGTACGAGAAGAATGGTGAAGAGTCACTAAAGCTAGTCACGCTTTATTCTAAAGACATTAAAGTGGGAAATGTTAATTTTAGAATTAAGGGTTCACCTTGTATTGAAATTAAAAAGGGTCAGGTCACATTAATCGAAAAAAATCTAAAGGAGCTTTTTCCAGATAATGAGTTGGTTAAAATAGTATCAGCAAAGGCCTTGGCGGGTATTCCTTTGCATAGCGCTGAAGGAGAAACGCTTGGTTTTTTAATATTGATGTATCGCGAAAAAATTAAAGATACGAGCCTAGTTAAGTCAATGTTGTCTATCGTTGCCAATCGTATTAGTTCCGAATTGGAGCGTCAGATAACCGAGCAAAAATTAATTGAGTCGCAAAAAAACTTGCTGACAATAATTGAAAATGTACCCGATGTCATTATGAAGATTACCCCTGAGGGAACAATTGAATTCATTAACTATACACTGCCAGATTATGGCATTAAAGATGTCATAGGTAGTTCAGTCTTTGAATATTTAAGCGAAAACGATACTGCAAATTACAAAAGAGCGATTTTAGATGCTTGTAAAAATAAACAAGTTGTTTCGTTTAATGTTTCTGCCGCCGGTCCATCCGAATGGTATATAAGGTTAGCACCGCTCATTAATGGAAATGAAGTGCTGTCTCTTATGGTTATAGCATCAAACTTAACGGATAAAATTAATGCAGAAAAAGAGAGTAAGAAACACCAGCAGCATTACGCATTAGCGCAATGGGCGGCAAATATCGGTTCCTGGGAATGGATTATCGAAAGTGACAAGCTTTATTGGTCAGAAACTCTTGAGCCGATGTTTGGGCTTAAATTCGGCGAGTTCGGTGGCAAATATTCAGATTATATTGATTTAATTTTTATTGAAGATAAGACGCGAGTAAATAAAACATTACAAGATTCGATTTACTCTGGTGATTCATTTAAAGTTGAACATCGTATACTTTGGCCAAATAATGAAATTCGATGGTTATCATTGAACGCGAAAATAATTACTGATTTAAAAGAAAATAGCGCTTCGCTCATAGGTGTTTTTCAAGATATCACTCGTTCCAAACAGCATGAACAAGCACTAATTGAGTCGGAAACGAAGTGGCGGACTCTCCTCGAAAGTGCCCCTGATTTTATAGCTCTTATAAATCAACAAGGTATTGTTCTTTACGTGAATAGAGTCTTAGCCGGTTACGATATTAAATCGTTTATTGGTACTTCTATTTTTGATTATGCTGATTCGGAACATCATCAAGCGATGACGGATGCGATAAGTCAGGTTTTCGATCGAGGCGAAATTGCGACCTATTCATTTCCGGCGGGCACTCCTGGAGAAATGCGCCACTATGTAAATCGTCTTGCACCAATTAATTATGGAAACAGTGTTCAGTCAGCTATTTTGTTTGTTACTGATGTTACTGGTCAGATGATGGTGAAATCAGAACTAAAACAAAGCCAAAAACGATTTCAATATTTAGTTGAAAGTTCATTTGATGGGTATTGGGACTGGCCGGATGCAAGTAAGGAGGAAATGTGGTGGTCGCCACGATTATATGAGTTGCTTGAATATGAGAATGATCAGTCTTTAGCAAGTATTTCACGATTTTCAGATTTATTGTTAAGCGAAGATAAAGATCGTGTTATTGGTCAATTGCGGTCTCATTTACATGACGGAGAGAAGTTTGATATAGAATTTCAACTTAAGACCCAGAGTAGTGGTTATACTTGGTTTAGATTAAGAGGTCAGGTTATACAGCCCTCCGACAAGCAAAGTCCCCATTTATCTGGTTCAATTCAAAATATAGATGAGTTGCAAAAGCATCGAGAGCATTTAGAAGATTTGGTATTGGAGAGGACTAAGGCCTTGGCTTTAGCAAATAAAGAGTTAGAATCTTTTAGTTATTCCGTTTCACATGATTTACGTGCACCGTTACGTTCTATTGATGGTTTTAGTACTATTTTACTCGAAGATTTTCAGCCAAAAATGAATTTGAAAGAACAAGATTATTTAAGGCGCATATGTGATAATGCGCAAAAAATGGGTGATTTAATCGATGATTTGTTGAAACTGTCAAGAGTGACAAGCAGTCCATTTGCTCGAGAGACAGTGGATCTTAGTCAAATCGCAACTGAAACTATTTCAAAACTAAAAGGAGAAGAACCGGAAAGATTATCAGAATTAGTTATTCAGTCCGATGTAAAAGGCAGCGGTGACAAGCGCTTGTTATCAATTGCACTAGAAAATTTATTAAATAATGCTTGGAAATATACCTCGAAATCAAGTATATCAGAAATTGAATTCGGACAGCTTGATAAAAACGACAACATCGTTTATTACATACGCGATAATGGCTCGGGTTTCGATATGCGTTATTCGGATCGATTATTTGGCGCGTTTCAACGTTTGCACAAAGAAAATGAATTTCCTGGTACAGGCATAGGGCTGGCAACTGTACAGAGAATAATTCGGCGACATGGTGGTGATATATGGGCTGAATCACGCGAAAACGAAGGCAGCACCTTCTACTTCACCCTAAATTAATAATCATCGTAGCCCGCCGCGCCTTAGTGTCCTGAGCAAGCAAGGGCTTGTGAAGGATCTCCAAATCAACTCGTCGTCCAGAGCAAGCAAGGGCTTGTGAAGGATCTCCAAATCGACTCGTCGTCCAGAGCAAGCGAAGCTTGCGTGGGATCTCCTAAATTCAATTGTTTAGTTTATTAAATCTCATTACGAGATTGCTTCACCATTCACTAGCCCGCATTTCTCACAGCCCATCTGCTACGACGGCCCAATCGCACACTCTGACTGGATTTCACTCGGTCGAAAGGCTCGACATAGTGT
>QIKQ01000347.1 GCA_003233075.1 Gammaproteobacteria bacterium | reverse complement strand
CACCGTTTTTGAGCGCTTGGACCGAGTGAAAACGAGTCATAGTATGCAATTGGGCCGTCGCAGTAGACGGGCTGTGAGAAATGCGGGCTAGTACGACTATTTTATTTGGAGTCGTTTAGCATAAAAGATATCGCTGAAATACTTAATATTCCAATTGGCACAGTTAAATCAAGATTATATTACGCACGTAAGTTATTTGCACAACATCTAGAGGATAATCAAAATGAATGACATCGATGATAAAATTAGACAAGCGCTTTCAGCTGAAGACCAAAAACTAATTAACGAGATTAGCGATGATCCAAGTCTTTTTGAGCTTATTTCGCTAAGTTTTAAATCGAAACTGAAATATTATATTATGCTAGTTTGGCTTGTACAGGGATTTATTTTTAGTTTTGCTATTTATTCAGCATTTCAATACTTTGATAGCCAAGAAGTATTAGAACGCATTACCTGGGCAACTGTATTTTTATTATCGATAATTGTTGTATCCTTTGCGAAAATTTGGTACTGGCTGGAGTTATCAAAAATTGATATAAAGCGAGATATAAAACGACTTGAACTACGCATTTTAAACAATAAGTAGGTCATCGCACCAATAGAAATGCGCTCAAATAATTGAGCGCATGTGAATAAACTCAATTATTAGTATTCCTGACCCTCTCTTGATCTTCCTGCACCCTCGGTGTAGCTATCATTACGAGATTCCTTATAACGTGAGTTTTCTCTTTCGCTTCGACCCCCGCCACCTGATCTTGACTCTCTATATCGATTACCTTTATAACCTCGACGGTAGCGAACATCAGCTTCATTTGAGCCTCGTCGGATACGGGATCTAAATTTATTTAATTCGGTATTTAAGCTAGAAATCATCGCCACGGTCGCCTTATTCATACTATTTTGACTGAGATATTGATTCTTTTCAGCCAGTGCAAATGCGGATGACTGTCTTCTTATTCTATCCTTACCCGCCGCCCTGAACAAAAGCTTTGCGGAATCAACGTCAAATACGGCAGTATCCACAAAAGTTGATATGCGATGGTTATTACCCGGTAAGATTAGAGCTCCTACTATTGTTAGGTAACTAATCGACAAAGCATTATTGCTTATATTCCGAACTTGATTATGTGACACTAAGGCAACTAGATCAACATTGTAACGTATCGCAACACGGCGTAACTCACTAAAGCCACCCTGATGTGTCAGACTGCTGGTCGGAATAAGGCGAATCTCTCGTACCACAGTGTGATGTTTAAATGCCCGCTTCACTTTCCGAAGTAATCGATTTTTTACCGCATGAGAAAGCACACTTGAATCCCTAGCATTAGGTACAAACGCAATTCCAAGACGTACTGGAACGGTTAGTTGAGGAATATCCAATGCTAAGCCTGGCGGCCTTTCGCCATTCGGATACAAATAAGAAACCAGACTACTCGAAGAACTGCTTTTGTGTTTTCCTGCATTATCCATGGGAATAGTACTACAGCCGATCAACGCAATTGTTATTATAGTGCTAAAAATTGAAATTTTAATTAAACGATGTAGAGTGTTTTTATTTATAGACATGTGTGACTCCTAATTAATCCATAACCAGTGCCAAAGTCTAGAGTGTAAAAATGTAATTCACTATAGTTCGAACAGACTATTATTTGAAGTGTTTTTAGAAAATAATAATTCTTACTCTAGATTGTTAATTAAAATAATTACAAAACTGCACCAAGATTTTTCGGACCTTATTCATGCCCTCAACAAGATTAATCTCAATCTCATTCATGTTAATGACATCGCTATTAATACCGGCAGCCCAATTTGCGACTACAGCACAGGTTGCGTAATTTATTTTTAATTCTCTTGCTAAGGAGGCTTCTGGCATTCCTGTCATGCCCACTAAACTACAACCATCCTGACGCAGTCGGATAATTTCAGCAGCAGTTTCTAAGCGTGGCCCTTGGGTTGCACCGTAAGTCGCTTGTTCAACCACATCTATATTGACTTCATTGGCAGATTTAATTAAGTACTTTCGAAGTGACTTATCATAGGGGAAGCTAAAATCTACATGCTGTATATTGTCTTCGTCAAAAAATGTATGTTGGCGAGAATAAGTGTAATCTATAATTTGGTCGGGTATAGCAATGCTCACAGGTCCTAGATTTTTACTGATGCCTCCTACTGCCGCGACTGCAATAATTGAGTCTACATCTAGTTCTTTCAATGCCCACAAGTTCGCCCGATAATTTATTTTATGCGGCGCTAGTGTATGCTTGATCCCGTGTCGAGCTAAAAAAACGACATCCATTCCATTTAGCTCACCTAAAATAAATGGGCTGGAAGCATCACCATAGGGTGTTTTAATCGTCTTAGTCGCTTTGACTTGCAAGCTATTGAATGAGCTTAGCCCTGTTCCACCAATAAAAGCCACTTTATTCATAATTAATCATTCAATTTCTTATCTTAATTTTTTTTGACTGCATAAATACCAGGCGCATTACGCAAAAAACCCTTGTAATCCATTCCATAACCAAAGACGTACTTGTCTTCGACTTGCAGACCAACAAAGTCTGCCTTGTCTAAACCAACTTTTCGTTGATGAATTTTTTCGACTAGCACTGCGGTATAAACTGATCGACACTGGTGTGAGCGACAGTAATCGACAATTGACTTTAAGGTTACACCTTCATCTAAAATATCATCAATAATGACAACTTCTCTGTCTTTAATATCAGTACTTGGCTCGGCTCTCCACTCTAAATCACTGCCCGTTGTAGCATTTCGATAACGAGTCGCGTGGATAAAATCAATTTGTAATTGAAAATTGAGCCGGGTTAATAATTTACCCATAACCACCAAGCCACCGTTCATAACACAAATTAAAATTGGATTCTTATCGGTAAGCTCTGCATTAATGTTAATTGCCATACGATCTAAAGCTGCTTCAACTTCGTTTGCTGTGTAAATACATTCAGCTTGATCTAGTACGTTTTTAATTAGCTCAGAATCTAATTGTATTGAAGCGATTTTCATATAAACATCCGTATTATTTAAGCAAGCTCTGATTAATTTAGAGGTTCCTGCGACACAAGAAAAAATAACATTTTTCCTGTCGTACTCTGACAATTCAGGGATGAATTGCTCAAAGTTACGTTAATAAGTAAAGGTCACCGTCCCGTCCGACATAGCCTCACTAATAACGTACGCCGCACCCACAGTCTCTTCAATTTCTGGAATGAGATCTTCGCCCCAGATTTCCAAGGTTGGCGTACATATTTTTAATTTAGCGCCAGCTTCATGCGATTCTTGCATATATTGATACACCGAACGAGTACTTCCTTCTTGCATATAAATATTTTCAGCCACGCCTTTTTTCGCGAGTTCGCCCGAGCGGCCTGTTAATATTAACTCGACTTCATAATTCATTGACGCCGCAACAGTTGCCTGAAAAAAAGGAGCTCCTAATTCGCTTGGATTTGACGGGTCGGTATTAACCATCACTATAATTAATTTATTCGCCATATTTACTCTCCACCACCATCATCACTCATTTCATTTTTAAATGTTTCATTTTCATTATCTATGTTATCTTGATCCTTAGCATTCGATTTTGAGTCGTCTTCTTTCTTGTCGCTGGATTTCTTCTTTGCCGTTTTTTTCTTTGATGTTTTCTTTTTAGCAGTTGTTTTTTTCTTAGTTGTTTTCTTGACCTCAAATGCCTCTATTGCAATGGAGTCTGGTACGTGCAAAGTTGACGTTGGGAACGCACATTCGGCGCCTTCTTCTTCGATAATATTAATAATCTTCAGCATTACGTCCTGTTTGATTTCATGAAATTGAACCCAGTTTGTTGTTTTGGTAAAAGTATAAATAAAGAAATCCAACGACGAAGGCGCAAATTTATTAAAATTAACAATGAGCGTTTGATTTTGCTCTATAGCATCGTGTTCTTGCAACATCGCTTTCACATTTTCGACGATTATGCTCATTTTATTAGCGTCGTCATAACGAATACCAATTGTTTCCTTAATACGACGATTCAGCATGCGAGAAGGGTTTTCGACTGCGATCTCTGTGAAAACTGAATTTGGCACGTACAAGGGTCTTTTATTAAAAGTTCGAATGCGTGTTAGACGCCAACCTATTGCCTCGACCGTGCCTTCGATGTTGCGGTCAGGTGACCGAATCCAATCGCCCACGGTAAAAGGTCTATCCATATAGATCATCATTGCACCAAAAAAATTAGCGAGTAAGTCTCTTGCTGCAAATCCGACTGCAATACCACCGACCCCGCCAAAGGCCACGACCCCTGAAATAGGAATGTTAAAATGTTCCATCGCAATGAGTGCAGAAGAAATAACAATCGCAATACGCAGTAATTTGCTAATTGCTTCTAAGGTAGTGTGATCAAAGTCATTATTTTCTTTTTCTTTTATCAGTTTTATGTTGGCTTCGACATTCCTCGCTAAGCGCAAAAGAAACCAAGAAATAACAACAATAATTCCAGTAGTGCGAATACTTCCAATATAACTTAACAATGTTCTGGTGGATTCTTTTGTTAATACCTTGCCCGCCTCTTTTGCTTCTTTAAGAGCAATTTGAAACTGAATATCTTCAACGACAGTCGCCGCCAAACTTATTCCAATAATCCAGATCAAAAAGCGAAGCGGTTTTCGAATAGATTCGACGAAGGCATCATCCCAGGGATTTGTTGTTTGTTCTAACTTTTTAGCAAGTATGTTAAGCGTTATTTTAAGTGCGTAATTAATCAATAAGACAGAGAATACGATGATAAAAACGTAGAACATCCATTTTCCATCAGATTGTACAAAATCCCAAAACCCTTGCATTAGTAAGCAACTCCCTTATTTTTGAAAACGTAATTATTAAATCTATTTATTAGTAAAATCAAAATCGAAAAATCTATTAAGTTGAATAATCCTAGACAACACTAAGCCATAGATTGAATTGTATCATGAGCTGAATTCCAGCGTGAACTTCGCTGTCGATCGGCAAACTTAAAAGGCTGCACGCCATACATTTTATCTATTTTAGCTTGTAATCTGCTATTTGGCTTAAACACTAAGCCGTCAATTATTTCGTCTCGCCCAGTGCTATCATTACAAGTAATGACGCAATCACAGCCCGCTCCGATCGCCATATTAGCGCGCTCAAGATGCGATCCGACGGATGCAGCCGCTTGCATGGTAATATCATCACTAAATATCATGCCCTTAAATTCCATTTTGTCGCACAATTCTTCGCCCACCCAAATTTTAGAAAATCCGGCAGGTGTTTGATCTATATCAGGATAAATGACGTGAGAGACCATGACTGCATCTAAGTTTTGTTGTATTAGTTGCCGAAAAGGAACTAAATCTTGTTCATAAATGTCATTGAACAATCTTTCATCAATTGGCAGATCGACATGCGAATCCGCCTTAACAGAACCATGACCGGGGAAATGCTTACCAGTCGCTTTCATGCCTGCCTCATGCATGCCTTCTATATAGGAGGCTGCCAACTCGGTTACTGTTTTTGCATCTTCTGCAAACGCACGTTCACCGATGACATCGCTTATACCTTTATCCAAATCAATGACTGGCGCAAAACTAATATCGATGCCAGCTGACAAAATTTCGCTTGCCATTAAATAAGCATGGTCTTTGGCAAGACTCAGTGCAGAGCTTTTTGAGTTTTTGTAGAGCCGGCCTAAATTTCTGAGCGCCGGCAGCTTAAAAAAGTCATTTCGAAATCGTTGTACCCGGCCCCCTTCCTGGTCTACTGCAATGAGCAAGCGCGGCGATTTAACCTCGCGCAAAACTCTTGTTAATTCGACTAATTGTTCGCTTGATTCAAAATTACGAGTAAATAAAATAATGCCACTGACAGAGGGATGCTCTAAGCGCTCGCGTTCATCTGCTTGTAGCTCAAAGCCTTCAATATCTACCATTAGTGGGCCAGCTGACATAGTCCTCTCCTCTCTAATAAACTACCCCACCGCAAGCGGTCGGGGTATTTGTTCCTAATAGATTTCGCTCCGCGCGAAGTGAATTCGCACGGGCGAGCCCAATTTATATGGGGGGGGATAATTCCAATCTCCCCCTTTGGAAACCCCCAGTGGGTTGTGCCCACAGCAAGCTGCGGGGTAAGCTGAATTTATATAACGAAGCCATCTTTAGCGAGATTTTACATCTAAATGGTCACGCAATTTATCACCTAGCAAATTAATTGCCAACACAACTAGTATTAAAGCAATGCCAGGCACAAGTACCATATTTGAAGAGGACAACATATAGTCTGATCCGGTTTTAATCATATTTCCCCAAGAAGCATCCGGTGGTTGTATACCTAAACCAAGAAATGACAATCCCGCTTCCGCAATAATAACTGCTGCAATTCCGAATGTCGCTTCCACTATAATAGGAGCACTTATCAGTGGAATTAGATGGCGTAACATGATTATAAACGGTTTTGTGCCTAATGCGATTGCAGCTTGCACATGATCCCTTGAACGTAACGATAATACTTGAGCACGAGCAAGCCGGGCAAAGCCAACCCAACCAACCGCAACCATAGCAATCACTAAATTATCAATTCCCGGCCCGAGCACACCTGCCAAGGCAATAACCAGTAAAATTCCTGGAAAAGCCAAGAAAATATCGAATATACGAACAAGGATACTATCGACCCAACCACCGTAATAAGCACTGACGGTACCAATCAGAGTACCAAAAACAACCGCCAAGCTGACCACTGAAATGGAAACGAAAAAGGAGACGCTCGCGCCACTAATTAAGCGATGTAAAAGTGGTCGGCCTAATTCATCATAACCTAACCACGCCTGCCAATCAGGACCTTGCATTATTTTGTAATAATCAATCTCAGTTAAATTAAGTGGCAAGAGTGGCCCTAACACTGCCATCAACACCCAGATAATAAGAATTACAATTGGCAAAGAGAGTTTAAATTTCATTAATTGCTCCCAGTCCTAATCCGCGGATCAGCCCAAGCGTAAACCAAATCAGTTGAAATATTTACAAAAACATAAAATAAACTTATTAGTAAAACACAAGCCTGGACAACAGGATAATCTCGAGACAATATTGCATCAACTGTAAGCTTACCAATGCCCGGCCAAGAAAAAACAGTCTCCGTAATCACCGCTCCACCCAGCAAGGCACCGAGCTGTAAACCAAGCAGAGTAATCACTGGCAGTAAGGCGTTTCTTAAACCATGTTTGACGACTATTTGAAACTGAGTTAAACCTTTGGCTTTTGCAGTTCTAATATAATCTTCATTCAGCACTTCGAGTAAACTACTGCGCACCATGCGCGCTAAAATTGCGGCAAGCGCTGTACCAAGAGCAATAGATGGCAATACCCAAGAACCAGCACCTTCATTACCACTGACAGGAAACCAACCTAGGCCAAGCGAAAAAATCATAATCAAAATTGGTCCCAGCCAAAAATTAGGGATAGAAACACCGAGTAAGGAAAACATCATTGCCCCTCGATCAACTGCTGTATCTTTTTTCATAGCGGCGAGCGTGCCCAATGGAAAGGCAATCAACAAGGCAATTAATATGCTAGTAAAAGTAAGTTGAATAGTTGCCGGCAGACGACTTAATATTAACTCCGATACGGGAATTTTTTTATGAAATGAATCGCCAAAATCGAAATGTAAAGCACCACTCATGAAGTTCGCGTATTGAGTTAATATTGGTTTATCTAATCCCAACCTTGCTCGTAATTCCGCCTTATCCACACTAAGCGCGCTATCACCTAATATAAATTCAACTGGATCACCTGGAACAAAGTGAATCAGAAAAAACACCAGAGTCGCGACGCCAAAAATAACAATTAGAGCACCAAACAATTTAGAAATTAAATAATTCATTTAGCAAGCTCACTCGGCGTGGCAGGAGTCGCATTCAAAGGTTTAGTTTTTGACGAGTCCTTTGCCTTTGGTAAAGTTAGCTTGTTTTTTTGCTTTACTATTTCATTGCTTATAGATTTACGCTTTTCTATTTTAGGATTATTGTCGTTTTCTTTTTTCGATTTCACTGGTAAAAGCTTCAATGGCTTTTCTAGCTTCTTAGCGTCTGCCTTTGACGTCTCCCTAATCTTTGGCATAATAGCTGTATCAGTTTTTAAGTCATTACTCTTATCTGGCGATAAGTTAGATTTAGGAATGGCTGTGGGCACATGAATAATAACTTTGTCCTTTTTCCGTGAATTTGATTTTGACTTAACTGGATCAGAATCAGGATCTGAAAATTCCATCGGAACGAATTTTTTTACTTTAATAGTTGCTTGTTTCTTTTGTTTAAGCCTGTAATTCGCAAAAGTCGCTGGAACTTTTTCACCCGGTTTTAATTTAACGACGTTAACTAAACTATCGTAATTGCCATCTGCTGTTAAAGTATAAGCAAATATATTACTGCGAGTTGCAGCCATATGTTCCTCATACCAGAGTGGAATGACGGGCAGACGTTCAATGAGACGTTCATGTATTTTATAGAAATGAGCAATACGTCTGTGTCGGTTTGATTCTTTTTCAGCAAGCTCAATCAAATAGTCTGCGACCTCATCCCGATAAGCATTTCGGTTCTTGCCAGAATTTTTTCTATTTAAAATCGGAAGGCTTAAGCTTTTATAGATTTCTCGCTGCGTCGCCACTGAATTAATGCTACTCCAGACTAAACTGCCTAAATGAACAAAACCCTTTAATAAATCTGCTCTAAACGTTTTCCACCCAAACTTCTTTTTTTCAGAATCTGGTATGCTACTACTGTGATAGACAGTTCGAAATATATCAGGCGACTTAACGCCTACCCAAGTTAAACTATATAAGTGAAAATTTCCTTTTTGTATATCATCATAAAATGTCGCCCACTCATAGGTTCGCAATTTGATCTTAATTCCTACCTGGGCTAGCTGATGCTGTAATACGGTAGCTATTCTAACCCGAAAAGGTTTATTAGTCGTTTTGTAAGTTAATTCTAAAGGGTTTTCCTTATTGTACCCTGCTTGAGCTAACAGCTTTCTTGCTTTAGCGGGATTGTAATCGTAAGAAAGCAAATTCTTATGACCAGCCCAATGTTCCGGACTAAAAATTGCGCTGGCTAGTTTCGTTTTTTTACCAAAAAAATACTTTACAATTTTTCTTCTATCAATTGCATGAGCTATAGCGCGACGAACTTCTATTTTTTTTAAATGTGGGTTTCTGAAATTAAAACTCATGTATGAAAAATTTGACCCCAAATGGTGTTGGACTTTTATTTTATAAAATGTTTCTAGATGTTTTACCAATTCCCCAGGGATATCATTTTGAACAATGTCGATTTCACCCTTAATTAATTTTAAAACACGTGTAGTGGCATTTTCCACGTGCAAAAACACAAAAGCTTGGTTATCACGCAATCGCGTCAGTTTAAGTAAGCTCGAATCAGGCCATGCATGAAAACGAAATGGACCACTGCCAATTGGACTTTTTACAAAATCATGGTTCGTATTAAGTAGAGCTTTTGGCATAATACCAATGACCAAGTATCCTGGAAATGCCGAATCTGGCCGATGCAAAATAAAATCAACTGTATCTTTATTTATTATTCGAATTGACTTAACAATGTCCAGTGATTGCTTGTGTGGGGATGCGGTCGCGGGATCTAGCACCGAGTCATAAGTTGCTTTAACATCTTCCGCATTTAAGCGTTCACCATTGTGAAAATTTCTACCCTTTTCACCAAGCCGAAATCGATAGTGCGTTGGACTTAGTTTACTCCATTTAGCAAGCGCTGGGCTCGGTAAAACTTGTTGATTAAAATCGGTAAGTTGTAAATACAAGAGACGAATAATTCGAGTTGATGCTGCATCAGTCGAATATCTCGGATCTAAAGTCAGCGGTGCAGAGGATAATCCGAATCGGATCGCTTTAAATTCAGACTGCGCACATGACAGTAAAAATAAGACAACTACCATTGCTAAACTTATTCTAGAGATAATTTTTACTCGATTCCTAAAGTTCATCTTGCTTATCTGTCCAATCACAAAAGGGATGATCCACAAGACAAATATTATAGTAACGCTTGTCGTCACTTACTTCCTTGCCCAGCCATTTCGGTTTAGCAAACTGTTCTTCCTCGGATGCTAATTCAATTTCGGCAACTACGAGCCCAGCATTTTCGCCATAAAACTCATCAATTTCCCAAACGTGATTTTCTGACTTTATTTTAAAACGTCTTTTTTCAATTAAGGGTCTAAAACATAAATCAGCTAATAACTCTTTTGCATCTTTAATCGGAATTTCATACTCGTACTCGGAACGTGAAATGCCTAGCCCGCTTTTCTCACAGCACTTCGTAGCGAGACGGTTCAAGGGTATGCTATGACACGTTTTCACGACCGAGAAGTGCGCAGGCAT
>QIKQ01000015.1 GCA_003233075.1 Gammaproteobacteria bacterium | reverse complement strand
ATCGGCATGTTCACGTAATCGCGAGTTTAACTCCGTTTCAATTTGTACGGAGACTTTCGCGCGCCAGGCGAAGCGTGCATTTTCCATTAACCATTCATCGGCGTCACGATTTTGATGGCTTAAATTAAAATGTTTAGCGACCATTAAATCACAGAGACCCAGCTCCTTTTTATTTTCTATATCGTCTTGCTTGGGGATGCTCATTTTAAGACGTAAAATGCCTTCAGCTCGCCCCCTAAATAAAGCGAGTGCTCGATGCGACGGTATTTTATGATAAAGCTCAGAAAACTCGAAATAATCTTTAAATTTAATTCCTGATTTATTTTTTGCTTTAATCACAGTTGAAATAACGAGTGCTTGGTCCCAGGCTAGATCTCTAAGAGTGCCAACTAGGTCTGCATCTTCACTGACTCTTTCCATGAAAATTTGTCGGGCACCTTCTAGCACTTTCTCAGTTGATTCAAAACCAGCATCGAGGTCTAAATATTTTTCAGCACTCGCAATGGGGGCTAGTTTTGGATCTTTAAGTAATAAGTCGAGCAGAGGCTCAATGCCTGCTTCGCGTGCGATTTGTGCTTTGGTGCGACGTTTTATTTTATAGGGCGCGTATAAATCTTCGAGTCTTGTTTTAGAGTCAGCCTCGATTAAATCTGACTTAAGCTTGGGCGTTAATTTTCCTTGCTCATCAATGGTTTTGATTATTGTATCGCGTCTTTCTTCAAGTTCACGTAAATAAATGAGTCGTTCATCCAGTTTTCGTAACTGAGTATCATCGAGGCCATTGGTGGCCTCTTTTCGATATCGAGCGATAAAGGGCACTGTAGAACCTTCGTCAAGTAGCGCAATTGCCGCTTCAACTTGGGAGACTTTGACTTGAATTTCTTCACTGATGCGTTGGCTAATATTCATTCTTTTATGGCTTTAGGTAGGGGAAAATAGGGGTGAATTATAGTATGAATTCGACCTGAACACTATAATATAGAGACACTACTTATACGGCAAAAAAGATTTGAGCTAAATCACTACTGTCCCGTTAAGAATTGAATATATGCATTGAAATAATGTTTACACTGCAATAAATATAATGATAACAGAAAAATACTAGGCGTTTTCGAACAAGACGACCAAAAACTGTCTTGATGGCTTATGCCAACACGTATTGCAACATGAATTCTCAACTTTAGCCTTTCAAGTATTCGCTTACTTTTTCCCGCACTCGGCGATAGTTTATCGCCTCCTGACGGCTACAAAGTACACTAAAAGTAGCCTCAGGAGCTTGCGGTCGCTCTCGGCCCAGCCCCCCTCGCCCGTTCTGGCTGGCCCATGGCCGACGACTGCTAAGGATGCAGAGCTTTGCTGTAGCAGTTGCCGAGAGCGACCGCAACCTGTGTTTGCTCAGGACGCTTTGGCGGATTGCTTCAGCGGCATAGGCCGCTTCGCAAAGACGAATATTTTCTAGTTTCATGTCTCCACCTACTATTCTCTTTAGTAGAAATTTAATTCTGTAAGCTGGGCTTATGAAATTATCATGACACAGTTTAAAGTATCTTTGTACTTTATGACATATTGAGACAAAATATATGCTAACACTCTTAAAGAAGGAGACTGAAAAGTGGTTATTAATGTTACATCAATCCTAATTATTTTTGCATTCTTTTCTAGTATTTTAGTACTTATAGGCAGCATAAAGCTTATAAAGTTAAAAAATATACCTGGATCAAAATTAATATTTTTTGCTGTTGTTGGATCAATATTGTTAGTGTTTTTGCCAGAAGCAGAATTTAAAAAAGGAGGGATAAGTTTTTTTCTGCAAGCCATCGAAGTAGGCGTGTATTCAATTTTAATGCTTATGGCGTCTTACGGTTTTTTTCGTTTGGCAAACTACACAGCTACAAATAGCACAAAGTGAAAATTGGTAATAAAAATATAAAAGTACTAAAGGGATAGAAAACCTAAGCAGCAGTCTAATAGCGTCTGAAAAATCTAAGGCAGTTTATATAATGTACCTTTGCATCGTTGTTTTAGATTGTTTAAAACATAATATCGCTAATATCACCCGCCACGACAAAAATAGTTTACTTAAGTTGCAACTATATCAGCCACGAGTATCCGCCGTCTGGGAAAAAATGAAATAAATGATCGTAGTATCGTGGCTTGAAATGTATTCATGGCGTACTTAAGTGTATGAACCGCGCACTTTGCACCTATACACCACTGCGGTCGTATTTCCAGTCATTTTCATAATTAGGGCACCTCGAAAAATTATTTATTTGCACGCCGGCGGCGTTGTCGCACTTTTTAAAATGGGCATTTGCTGCGTGTAAGCTGCGCTATTATAAAGCTCTCCGTCTTGCCCGTGCACAAATATTTTAATTTTTAGAGGTGCCCTTTATCCGAAACATAGCCAAAATAGAATAATTGCCACATTAGAAGACACTAAAATACTGAATTACTGATAGTAATACTCCATATACTTATTACGCCATTAAAAACTATTGCTCTATTACAGCCAAAGTTGAACACTTTTGGCTTGGCTCGCGTAGTTCCTTGATATAAACTGTCGCGGTTTCTACCCATGTAGATGGGGCTGCCCGCCGTCCAATGTCAATCGGACAGGAAAAGAGGTAGCTTTCGCAGAGTGCATATCGCATTTTAGCCGTCCATTTGCCAGGGTGGTAGAACGGCTAGAGTAAGGTACTGGTGTGAATGCACCCCTTGCTCCTTATGATTATAACGTATAGAAATTTAAACCGAGGAAGTGTCAATATGTTCAACACCAACCCCTTCTCTGAATTAACAGGCTTGATGTCTCCTGAGGTTATGCAGGGATACATTATTTTAATGGCTATCCTTGTTTTCGTGGGGACTGTGCTAGATATGATGCACAAGAAAAGTGCCAAGTACTTTTTCGAAGATGCGAAAAAAGCTAAGGAAAATGCGACACGAACGGTAAGCACTGGCGAAAAAGCTGGTCTTGCAGTTGCAACGATAGCCAACGAAGTATTAACTTCTGGTGAGTTCTGCAATATGAAACGTAGAATTTCTCATCTATTAACTATGTATGGTTTTATTATCTTTATTGTTACAACAGCAATAATGATTTTCGGTACGGAGACTTCCGCAACTGTGGCGATGTTATGGCACGTGGGTGCTTTGATGCTTTGCGCCGGTGGTTACTCGTTCTGGTTCGTTATCCGCGTTGATGTCGCTGCTGAGGGTACTAAATGGTATCACTTGGTTCGGGCAGATATCTTTATTGTTTCTTTGTTTACAACAGCAACATTCGCCTTGATCTGGTCTTATCTACAATCTAAAGGTGCAGGTTACGCAGTGGCTGATATGGGCTGGACAACCTTGTTCTTTGCATTATTCATCGTTTCAAACACGACGCTTTTTGCTAGCGTACTTTGGTCCAAGTTTGCACATATGTTCTTTAAGCCAGCGGCTGCATTCCAAAAACGTGTGGCTCAAGCTGATGGTTCAAATTTGAATTTGCCTGGTGATTTCGATCTGACTGATCCTGCAGTTCAAGAAAGATTTCCAGATATTCCACAATATATGGGTAAGAATCCACCTAACATGGGTCCTGGTATTAGACGTGAGTCACCAAACCATTACTAAACTAAATTTAATTACAATTATTTAAGAGAGAATATTATGCCTACTTTTGTATATATGACTCGTTGTGATGGTTGCGGACAGTGCGTTGACATCTGCCCATCTGACATTATGCACATCGATAAAACTCTACGCCGTGCTTACAACATTGAGCCTAACATGTGTTGGGAATGTTATTCATGCGTAAAAGCTTGCCCACACCACGCAATTGATGTCCGTGGTTACGCAGATTTCGCACCATTAGGTCACTCGGTGCGCGTACATCGTGATGAAGAAAAAGGCACGATTGCATGGCGCATCAAGTTCCGTAATGGTAAGAAAGACATGGAATTATTGGCACCGATTACAACTAAGCCTTGGGGTACAGGAATTCCACAATTAGCTGACGAATCTGCACCTGCGAAAGACATGGTCGATAGTGAGTTGTTATTTAACGAGCCTAAGTATGTTGCTATGAATGACAATGCGTTACCTACACTGAAATCGAATGGTTTGACACTTAAAGAAGGGGTGTACTACTAATGGGCTACAAGACAATCATTGAAGACGATATTGACGTCTTAGTCGTGGGTGCTGGTTTAGGCGGCACGGGTGCAGCTTTCGAAGCAAGATATTGGGGCAAGAGCAAGAAAATTGTTATTGCTGAAAAAGCCAATATCGATCGTTCTGGTGCAGTTGCCCAGGGTTTGTATGCGATTAACTGCTACATGGGTACTCGTTTCGGTGAGAACAATCCAGAAGATCACGTACGTTATGCGCGTATGGATTTAATGGGCATGGTTCGTGAAGATTTGGCCTTTGATATGGCTCGCCACGTGGATTCGGCTGTACACCAGTTTGAAGAATGGGGCTTACCAATTATGAAAGACGTGAAGACGGGTACTTATCTTCGCGAAGGTCGTTGGCAGATCATGATTCATGGTGAATCATACAAGCCGATCGTTGCAGAAGCTGCAAAAAAATCAGCAGATAAAGTATTCAACCGTATCTGTGTTACTCATCTATTAATGGATGACAGCAAGGATAACCGAATCGCAGGTGCCGTAGGCTTTAACGTACGTACTGGTAACTACCACGTCTTTAAGTCTAAGACTGTTATCTGTGGTGCTGGTGGTGCTTCTAATATCTTCAAACCACGTTCAGTGGGTGAAGGTGCAGGTCGTGTTTGGTACGCACCATGGTCATCGGGTTCTGCATACGGTCTTATGATCGATGCTGGCGCGAAAATGACACAAATGGAAAATCGTATCGTATTAGCTCGTTTTAAAGATGGTTACGGTCCTGTTGGCGCATATTTCTTACATCTTAAAACTTATACCCAAAATGGTATAGGCGAAGAGTACGAATCAAAGTGGTTTCCAGCGCTAACCGAAATGGTAGGTAAAGAGTATCTTGATACTGAAAACCAGCATTTATCACACAAGCCAATACCAACTTGTTTGCGTAACCACGCATTCATCAATGAAGTTAATGCCGGTCGCGGTCCAATTCACATGATCACTATGGAAGCCTTCCAGGATCCTCATTTAGAGGAAATTGGCTGGCACAACTTCTTGGGTATGACTGTTGGACAAGCGGTACTTTGGGCGGCAACTGACGTTGATCCTAAATACGAAAATCCTGAGTTAACAACTTCTGAGCCCTATGTGATGGGTTCTCACGCAACAGGTTGTGGCGCATGGTGTTCAGGTCCTGAAGATGTTTCTCCTGATGAATATTTCTGGGGTTACAACCGTATGACTACAGTGGAAGGTTTGTTTGGTGCAGGTGATGCGGTAGGTGGTACTCCACACGCATTCTCATCGGGTTCATTCACTGAAGGTCGTTTAGCGGCTAAAGCAGCTTGTAAATACATTGATGATGGTAAAGCGAATGGCATCACGGTTTCTGATAAGCAGATTGCTGATCTTAAAGAAACTATCTACAAGCCAATGGAAGTTTATACTGTTGGCCGTAACGAAATCGTTGCAGGTTCAGTTAACCCTAACTACATCAACCCACGTCAGGGTCTTGATCGCCTACAGAAGCTGATGGATGAGTATTGTGGTGGTTTTGGTGTTAACTACATGACGAATGAAAAGCTTCTTCAAATTGGTCTTAAGAAGATGGCAATTTTCGCAGAAGATTTAGAGAAAATAGCTGCTGAAGATATCCATGAGCTATTACGCGCATGGGAATTGAAGCATCGTTTCCTTACTTCTGAAAGTGTATTCCAACACACCTTGTTCCGTAAAGAAACTCGCTGGCCTGGTTACTATTACCGTGGTGATGCGATGAAGCTAGATGATAAAAACTGGCATGTATTGACAGTTTCACATCGTGATCGTAAAACAGGTGAGTACACGCTGGCAAAAGCACCTCTTTATCACCTGGTTGGTGAGAAAGAAGATTAAAACTTAGTTATTTCAACTAGGTTTGTGTAGCTTATAAAAAGACCGGCAACTTGTTTGCTGGTCTTTTTTTTGACTTTATGATCGATTGGCCCTTCATGGCCAACGCTCAAGAGGCACTTTGAAAGTATGGTTTTCAAAGTTAATATAATTTAGTGTGATGTTTTTTTGCGGATAATGTTAAAATGAGTGTTATGAATATTATTGAGAAAACAGATGAAGAGATTTTAGAGTTAGCGCACCCAATGTGGGCTGATCTGGTTAAATACTCGAATGAAAAAAACTACGGCGCTTTTACCCGTAATTTCTCAGCCGCCATGCAAATGGGTGCGAATGAAATCGAGATGGGGAAACAGTTTGCAAGAAGCGATTTGGCGAAGAATCTGTCAACCGATTATGAATATCTTGGCATGATACGTCGTGGTGACTATGTCACGATTCTCTATAAACAGATTAACACCAAGGATAAAGGTGAATGGCTAGGCAGATTGGTGCTGGGTTATGAAAAGGAAAAAGTAAAAATCTTCGGTGCTACGCTTTTTTAAAACAGGCCTTTCTTGTTATGTCAGATACAATTGAAAAAGAAAAATTCGTTGAACTAAATTATAAAGTTATCGATGAAAAAAGCGGTGACGTACTTGTGACTGTTAACTATCCCATCGGTTATGTTCATGGTATTAATGATGTTATGAATGAAGAGGTGACAAAACACCTCGATGGCAAAAAAGTCGGTGATATCATTGAAGTGCCGATTGATATGAAGCAGATCTATGGTGAAAGAGACGAATCTCTGGTGTTTACTGATCGCATCGAAAATGTGCCAGAGGAATATCGGGAAATCGGCATGACTATCACCATGGAAAATTCAAAAGGTGAGCCAAAAAGTTTTATTGTCACTCGCTTTGATGACAAGACATTAACCGTAGACGGAAATAATCCATTGTGTGGTAGAGACGTTGTTTTTGTATTGGAAGTATTAAGCATACGCGACGCGACTGATGAAGAAGTCGACCTTGGTGGTGCTGTTGACGCGAATCCGGAAATTAATGAAATTCTAAAACAATGAAATTCTCAAATAATACACTCTTTTATCCAGACAATAAGGCGCTGGAAAAGGCCGTCGAGCACTATAAAAGCCTCGTCTCTGATAAAGTATCCGGTGATGTTGCAGAGGGAGTCGACGCTGATAACAGAAGCGCGGTCATGGATAATTTTATTTATACCCGCGGCAATTTTGAACAGCACCGTTACAGTGCCAATGTGTTCGAAAGTGCACGTGAAACTTTCGAGACTTTGTTGACCGATGAATTACGTAAAAAATCATCTGTCGATTGGGCTGAAGCGCATAATAGTTTAGGCAACATTCTGGCAGCACTTGGGCAAAACCTGAGAGATGTTGATTTATATAATCTGTCAATATCTTCTTTTAATCATGCATTAGACGTTTATAGCCAGGAAGAGTCGCCACTTCAGTGGGCAGTATCGAAAGCTAATTTGGGCACGGCATTACAGGCGTTAGGCCGGCAAGAAGCGGACTCAAAATTAATGAACAAGGCTATTGACGCCTATACAGAAGCCCTATTGGTCTACACTCGAAAAGAAACGCCAGAAGAATGGTCAATAGTCATGTTACAGCTAGGCGCGGCTTTTCATAGTTATGGTAGTTTTCTGAAAGGTAATCGTACCTTTCAGAAATCTGTCGTTGCCTATAAAAATGCGCTGGCAGAACTTGATGCAGATCTTTATGCACTCGAATTAACGGCGGCACACAATAATCGGGGTGCTGTTTTACATCATCTGGGTGAGTCAGAAAGGAATGCAGATCGCGTAGAAGAAGCAATCAGGGCTTATACTACAGCATTAACCGTTAGCATGGAGCAACAGCTTCCTTTTCACTTAGCCGTGTTAATTCGAGTGAACAAAGCGACAGCCAATAGCGTGTACGCTGAATTCAAAAAAGATGCCGTACTTGCCGAAGAAACTGCAGATGAGTTTGAATTGATTATCGAGTGTTTTCCTCACGCCCTTCAACCTTTGTGCTTAAAACACTGTGAAGAGCAGATGATTAAGGCGCGTTCTTTGTCGAAAGCGAACTGATCGTCATGGATAAAAAATGCATTTTTTGCTCCTTTAGGGATGAGCGAATTATAGGTGAATGTGAACACACCATCACGTTTATTGATACTTATCCCGCAACCCCAGGCCATACATTGGTCGTTCCGAAACGGCATTTTGCCTCTTTTTTTGAAGCAACAGAAGACGAGTTGCTGGCTATTGGTAAAGCCATTCAAAAGGCTAAGCTTACTTTAGACAAAGAGTTCGCGCCAGATGGCTACAACATTGGGATTAATGTGGGCGAGGCAGCAGGGCAAAGTGTTCATCATTTACATGTCCATCTTATGCCGCGATATAAAGGTGATGTAGAAGATCCGCGAGGCGGTGTGCGATGGATTTTAAAGAATAAAGCTAACTATTGGGAAAAGAAGTGAAGGACACCCCTAATTGTGTCTATTTGTACGCTGGCGGCGTTATCGAACTTTTTAAAATGCGGGGTCGCGCAGCGATAAACTGCGCTTTTAAAAAGTTTTCCGCCTTGCCATCGCACAAATATCCTAATTTTAGAGGTGCCCTGAAGGTGTTAAGTCACTTTTATTAATTATAAGAATGCCCCATTAAAAAAATATTGTTCAAGTATCTCGTTCAAAAGAGCTAAAATGGGCTATATGAAGTTAGTTATTAACTGCGAACTCTTGCAGTGGCTACAAAACAATAGTTAAGAGGAGATTACAAGTGAGTGGAGCAGCCCCTAAAACCAGACCAAAAGTTCCTGAAGGTAAGTCACAGTTTCTGACAACAACTCAGAAAGAGATTGTAGAAGGAGCGTTTCATGTTGGTTATACAACTACCTGGGAACCATTCCAGAAAGAAGTGAAATACACCACGCCAAAACGTCCATAAGACATTAAACTAAATCTGAATTTAGTTTGTGAAAAGCGCGCTTTCATAGCGTGCTTTTTTTATCGATAGTTAAAGTCGCTCAGAAAGCTTGTAATCCACATTAATAAAAGCACCAATATCTGCCAGGAAGCGTATCGTTCTGGCACCAAAACCAACCTCTGGAATGCTTTCATTTTTATCTACTGATAACACCAGTTCCACGTCAATTCTAGGCGATAAATTGTGGCTTTTACATATCTGACTAATTTGTTTTTTAAGTGGCTCCAGTTTTTTAAGAATGATTTCGGTTAATTCATATACATCTACATTTTCAGTGACTAACTCTGTTGATAATTGCCATGAACTGATTGAAGGTTTGTCTAGACTTCCCGTCATGCCACCAGCATCGGTTGAAGTGGGTTCTGTACCAAGCAGACGTGTTATGTCATCGGGGTTGAAGTGATAACCAACAAGTGAGAAGTAAGCCCGTCCTTTATTTGATGCCAAGATAGTTTCCTCTTTAGGGCACCTCTAATTGTGTCTATTTGCGCGCTGGCGGCGTTGTCGAACTTTTTAAAATGCGGTGTCGTGCAGCGATAAACTGCGCTTTTAAAAAGTTCTCCGTCTTGCCAGTGCACAAATATTCTAATTTTTAGAGGTGTCCTTTAATAAATAGTAGATACGATATCAGATTATAACGGCTGAAGGTGTGAAGGTGAAGGTATCAAATCAATTTTTCAATGAAGATTGACACCTTTCTTAGTTTTGAAATTTACGCCAATAGGTAGCGATTGTCTCAGACAAAGTCATTGGATCGAAGGGTTTGCTAATGACTGCAATTGCGCCAAGGTCCATTAGTTCTTTTAACTCCTCTTCCGAGGTTTTACCCGTTAAAAAGATGACTGGAATTTTGGCTAGGTCTGGTGATGCTTTTAGTTTTTTAATGGTACTTGGGCCATCGAGTTTAGGCATCATTACATCAAGTAGAATTAGATCAGGAGAGAAGGTTTGTGCTATCTCTAAGGCACATTGGCCATTGCCGCACATGTGAACCTCGAAACCACCTATTGATTCTAGAGTAAGTTTGGCAACCGCTTGAATATCGGTTTCATCTTCTGCCATTAGAATTTTTTGTAATTTTTGCGTCACTTACTATCCTTATATTGAGTGGTGTTACATTTAGCTCTCTTAGCATAGTCTTTATCGGAATATTTGTGAAAACATTGAGTTAAAGTTATTAATTTCCTACATTATTTGAATGTTATTATATCGAATTCGTTTATGAATTAACCGACTTTACTAATAAGCGCAAGTTAGAGCGTTTCGATGCAGTAAATTACCCAATTTTTACTGAGGTTTGCAAGCTGTGGTGGAAGGTTTCGGAGATTGACCGGAAATTGACTAGCTAGTTAATTTCTCCAACTCTGCGTGCAGATGGCTTTCAATAGACTTGTCTGGTTTTAGTAGCCACTTCTTAAAATCTTCCTTTTGAACACAGGCATTGCCAATACCTTGTATTATTAATTTTGCTTTAAGTGTTTTAACCTTTAGTTGTTTCGCTAGAGCGTTGGGATAAATTAATTTCCCTGTATAGATAAAAGATCGATAAATATTTGCCTCATCAGATAATTTATATTTAGCTTGAGTAATAAAAGTGATATCGATTTCTTTCTGAATTATTCTTGGTTTAAATTTAAAAGTGAAAACGCCCTGTTTTGTTTTAAATTCATAACTTCTATTCTTTCTTTGTACCCGAAGAATATCAATCGATAAGTCGCGATTATAAAAGTAGGCTTGGTTTAACACTAAAATCTTAACTATATTATCTTCATAACTACCTATTTTATGTGAGCTAGAGTCCCAGGTGTGGTCTAGCCCGCATTTCTCACAGCCCGTCTACTGCGACGGCCCAATTGCATACTATGAC
>QIKQ01000054.1 GCA_003233075.1 Gammaproteobacteria bacterium | reverse complement strand
ATACTTTTTGGGATTTTTTGGCTTTAGGTCTTTTAGCGCCTTTTTATTTATGCGGTTATATCAAGGATCAACTGGGTTAATGACACGTCAATTTAATTGAAATTAATTGTAGTTTACAATTTAATGCTCTTCAAATAAGGCTTATCTATTGTTTAGTCCAAGTGTCAAATCTATATTCGAAAATTCACTTTATTAGTATTCTAAACACTGTTTTACGCCTTATATATGTATTTTTTCTTGCAAAAATACTCGGATCCGAACTATACGGCTTACTCGCATACGGCCAATCTTGGTATTTAGCTTTACTACCTTTCGCCGCGTTAGGCTTAGGAAGTGTTTTATCTATTAGCGTTGGACGAAAAGATGAGTCAAGCAAGGAAACTACAGAGCTAGTGCTTGCTGCTAGAATTATTTCAATCTCTACGCTTGCCTTTGTTAGTTTTATCTTAGCCTTTGTTTATGAGGCAGATAGTCAAACATTTACGTTGTTATGCATATTTTCAATTGCCCTTATTGGTAAAGGAGCTTCATCATGGGCGGTTACCATGTTTCAAGCTTACGAAAGAAGTAAAAATATATTAAAAATGGAAAAACGATTTAGGCCTATAGAGTTGATTTGTGGATTGTGTGTCGCATATTTCACAGAAAATATTATATATATAGCTGCGAATCATTCTTTTTTCATGTGTGCTCAAGGCGTTTACAGTATAGCTTTGGTTAAGGCTAAAATTGGCTCAATTAAGCCAAATTGGAATATGAAATTAATTACCTCAATGGTATATAGTGTTTTACCTTTAGCCTTGGCCTCACCGTTTAGTCAATTTTTATTGCAAGGCCCTATATTACTCTTAAAATCATTTGGTGGATCTTTAACTATGGTGGGTAATTTAGCTTTGTCTATGCAAGGCTTTGTAATTCTTAATCTACTTTTTTCATCTGTTGGTACTGCAGTTGTGCCGGTATTGAGCCGAGCTAATAAAAAAGATGAACGTAATATAGAGGTTTATACTCGGCATGCAATTAAGATAACGGTAGTTTTAGGGGTTTGTACTGCTCTCGTAGGTGCTATTTTTGCCAAAAATATTATTTTGTTTATTTTCCCCGAAGGTTTTGAACTTGCTGCCAATTATATCGGTATCCTATTACTTGCATTGGTACCAGCAATAGGAAAAAATTTATTAAGAAGCGTTTTAATTACAAGGAAGAAATTTAAAACAATACTTTTTGCCGATACTGTTGGAGTATTGGCTCTGTTTTTATGCTGTTACTATATGATCCAAGACCTGCAGTATTTAGGCATCATTATCGCTATTTTAGCCGGCTATAGTAGTTCCGCTTTTATCGTTTTTATTGCGGTTTTGCGAGTGCAAAAAATAAAGGTTCGAGGTGATATTTCGATTCAACTGATTAGCTTAGTATTGGTATTGATATTGTATTTTGGATTGTTATCTAATTTTGAAATTCGCGAGGCTGCATTAGTAACTTTTACCGTATATTTAATTGTATTGTTTGTCTGTAAAATTATTACTTGGGAAGAAATAGAAATTGCATCAAGAATAATTAGGAGGAAAAGTAAATGAATGTATTTGTTTTATGTACGGGAAGAAATGGCTCTACATCTTTTATAGAGGCATGTAAATATATAACCAACTACACAGCTTCTCACCAGTCATTAAGTAAAGAGATAGGCGATAAGCGTATTGATTTCCCTGTAAATCATATTGAATCTGATAATAGGTTATCTTGGTTTTTAGGTAAGTTAGATAAAAAATATGGTGATGCTGCTTATTATGTTCATTTAAAAAGGAATCCTCAAAAAACTGCCTCAAGCTTTCAAAAAAAATTTGGCTTTGGCATTACAGGTGCTTTTTATCCAGGCTTGATTACGCGTAATTCTCTATTTGAAAATGAAATGAAAGAAATATCAGAATCTAAACAACTCGAAATTTGTGAAGATATGATTGATACCATTAATACAAATATTGAATTGTTTTTAAAGGATAAAAGTAATCAAATCAGTATTGATTTAGAGGATGTAACGTCTGGGTTTAGACAGTTTTGGGACGATATAGGCGCTGAGGGTGATGAGATTTCTGCCTTAGCATCATGGGATACTAGACACAATGCTAATGAACCGATTAAAGGTCAGGAGTATACTTTACGACCAAAGTATGCAAATACGCCTTTAACAATTAGAAAAGTCATGTTTAAAATTTCTAGATTAATTTACAACTTCCCTAAATATGTTAGAGACGTATAACTATAAATTAGCGTATTAGCTACTTTAGTTTCTTATGAATTGCATTAGGTAAGACGTGGAGCGTGGAGCAAGTAAATAAAATTAATGTGCGCAAATGAAAGGGCGTTAATCTTAAGGCTTTTAAATAAATTCTTTTTGCTGACCTAAATGCCCTGTTTTTCAAATACTCTTGTGCGGTATAGCAATATGCTCCTGCTTTGGCTTGATTTTTGAGTTTGCTCAAATCTTTTGCATTAAAGGCTTGTTTTACTTTCTCCAAGTTAAAAATATAGTCAATGGCAGGATCCATTTCATTAACGCTAAGCGCTAAGGTTCTTGCCGCGCTTGTCGGATGTTGACGATAGAAACAAATAACCGGTGACGGTATATAAATAAACTCACCAAGTGTGGCTAGTTCAACCCACAATGCCCAATCTTCACCCAATCTAATGTTGGTTGAAAATAATGCTGTTTTTTCTAAGGCTTCTTTTTTAACCATAATAACGCTGCCACAAGCAACGAAGTTGTGAGAAATTATATCACCTAAGATATTGCCCGAGGGACGTTGGTTAAAGGTTGGTTGATTGTAAATATCAATATTGCCTAAATCAGTTGAATCTTCAAACGTTAAAGCTTCACCATAAACTGCTATGGCTTTATTATTGTTTTTGATTGCACTAATACAGCGTCTTAAAGCATCGTTAGTGAGAATGTCATCAGCGTCTAAAAAATAAATATAAGGTGCTTTTGCCAGTGCAATAGCTTTATTGCGTGCGGCAGATACGCCGGCATTGTCTTGTGTATACACACGTAGCTTATCGGTTTTAAATGTATTTAAGACGTCTAAGGTACCGTCTTTAGAACCATCGTTAACTACAACAATTTCATAATCAAGGTAGTCTTGAGCAAGCACACTATCAATAGTTGTAGCGATATACTTTTGCGCATTGTAAGCAGGGATAACTATACTGATGGCTGGACACAACACTATAATTACTCTTTCAATAACGCTTTGATACTATCGCTAAGAGGCAAACTTTTATGCTGTAATATATGCATAGCCATTGAGCCTAAATCGGTAAGGTTGGCTTGAACGTTCTTAAGCGAGTTATTAATATTAGGGCCATAGGCAAAGCAGAAACCTTTTGGACGATGATTACCCGAGCGAATAATACCCGAGTCAGATAATTCTATATCTCCAATAATGTCTGAATTGACTTTTTTAACTGGGCTATTTGCCCACAGTACTGAAATGTCGGGTAGTAAATCTGTTTGTTTACTGTCTTTGTATAATTCTTTTATTTTGTAGACTTTATCAACAACTGGCTGCCCAGTCTCATTGTTTTTTAAGCTATATAGGCATTCAGTAATTTGTTCTACTAGTTGGTCATATTCCGCATTTGCTACAATTCCTTGAGGCTCTCTATCTTCAAGATTAATTCGAATGAACCCCTGTAAATCAGTAGGTAAAACCCAAGCTTTGGTTTGACTAAAATCAACGTGTTTTTGCAGGTTTTTCATCCATAGTTTTTCTTGAATTGATGCCGGAATGATATAATCGTTAGCTATGCGCTTAAGTTTCTTTTTCGCCTTAGAAACCAAGCTGATTTTTTGTTTTGTATGAGCTGTTTGGTGTTGATCACTCTGTGATGAATGAAAGCTTGTAAGTACACCTAACCTTTCTAGCACTTCGTTTAATATCCAGCGGGGGTATTGGTCTTCCATCATGCCGTGGCCTGAAAAAACCATAACATTGTGTTCTTCTGGCATGTCATTGAGCATATTGCCAACAGCACTATCGAGTTCTTGATAAATACTCAATACGGGGTCAGTAGTAAATTCTACTAATTCATTTGCCATTGCTTTTTGATGGAAGCGCCATAAATAATGACCTGCGGTATGACTTTCACCAAAGACTGTTAAGAAAAAATCTGGTTGGTAAGTGGTAAATAAATCACGGTTTAATTGTGCTTTGTTTTGAATGCCAGTACTTAAATCTTGGAATAATGTTTGAAACTCATCAGTGGTCGTAGGCTCGACTAAATCGGCGGTTAATACGTGTGTACCAAATTTTTGAAGAATGTCATTTTTAATGTGTTTGGGTTGCGTTTCAAAGTGTGAGTAATGATCCATTGCTGCCCATTCAACGACTTGTACGTTGTTATCTTGCTCAATTAATCCTAATTTAGGTACATCAACAATTAAGCGTTTTTTCTCACTGGGTAATGAATGCCAAAACGTGTTTGTTTTTAGATCATGTGCTTTTACACGTTTGATGTTTTGTGTGGTGTTGTCCATTTGTAACATATAATACATTGCATGATCGCCCGGTGAGGAGGCGGTAAATAAACTTGGCCAAATGGAGCCTTGTAAGACAGAACATGACGAAGTAAGTTCTAAGGTAGCTGAATTGTCAATTAATTTTTTGAAGTGAGGTAAAAAACCTTGTTCTGACCATTGATATATAAGTTCAATATCAAGGGCGTCTAAACCGATCATGGCTACTCTATTCATGCTATCTATGCTTCTTGTTTAGTTAATTGGTTTAAATGCTGGGCAAGCCTTATTGAAAAAGCAACAATGCTCCACGTTGGATTACAAGAGCCGCTTGTAGGGAATATTGAGCTACCACAAACATATAAATTATCAATATTATGTACTTTTAAATTTATATCAACTACACCGTGGTCAGAATGTTGACTCATTCTAGTTGTACCAATATGATGCGAGGCATCTTGAAAGTCATCTTTGGTTAAGTCCATTGGTTCACTAACAAGCTCACCAAAGTCATTATCTTTTATCCATTGTGCCAAAGTTTTTTGTGTTTCTTGTAAGCTAACAACGTCAAGATCATTTAATGTCCAATGCAAATTCGCATAAGGGTTACCAAAAGTATCTAGTTCATCAGTCAATGTAATGCGGCTATGAGGATCTGGTAATTGTTCGCAATGATTAATAATCATTAAATCACGCTTATGTGTTTTGATGAGTTTACGTAAGTTAAAATAAATTCGATAAAGCCAATTCGGTAATATTTCTTTTGGTGTTAATTGATAAACCATATCACTTATTTTGTTCATGTTGGAAAAATCTAATCGCTTTCCAGTATGGCCTTTGCGCAATACACGTTTGAGCACTTGAACGCCTGAGTCATAACCTTTTGAAAGTAACTCGTTAGCATAAGGTTCAAAATAGATATAACTATTAAGTAGTTTTTTAGTGGCCTGTAATTCATCACTTAAACCAATGCCAAGTTGTTGAATACCTTGGTGAATTGGATGTCCTAAAAAGTGACTCCAATCTACATTGTCATTCAGTTTTATATGACCTTTAACTGCTCTAGGGTGATCCATATAAAAACGACCAATATTTTCATCTGAAAATTGAGTTTGGCTATTTTGGAGCTTAGCGAGCAATAACATGCGAGCATTTTCTATTCCGCCACACGTTAAAATAAATTTTTCAGCATTAATGGTAATTGCTTTGCCTGCTAAGCTTTGTGCTTTTATTTGTTTAAGTTGCGATCCTACTTCGTCAAAAACAAAGTTCGTAACGGTAAATCCACTAATTAACGTTAAATTATTATTATTTTTGTTTTGATAATTTTCACGAAAACGTTTTGCGCCTTTCCCCCATAAAGCATATTTTATTGATAATTTTTCAGTATCAATAAATTTGTTGTAGATCATTGTGTTCGACGCTAAGTCTGAGGCTTTTTTTGACGGAATGCCTAATTTTTTTGCGGCAGCAGGTAAGTAATTTTTATATTCACTAAAGCTAATGGGCCACCCGCTATGGTCGATCCAAGGCCTTTTTTCAAAATCAATTGCTTCAAAAGGCATACAGCGGCCGGGCCATAAATTTGACGTGCCACCTAGCATACGTAAACGATTAACAAAGTCAGGTCGTAATGAAAAACCTGTTGTGTTGAGTTTGTTGAGTTTTTGAATATTATCGTCAGGTTCATCAATACCACTTTCTATAATGGTAACTTGATGGCCTTGACCGATTAACTCTTCAGCAATAGTTGTACCGGCAGGACCACTGCCTATTACACAATATTTGATGTGATATTCGGTTGTGGCTGGTAAATCTTGCTCCATTATTTTCTTCATAAGCCTATTTCCTGTCTTTAACACTCATACTTACTTATTAGATTTGTTTGTAGGTATGGTTGGTTATTAAGTTCCTTTTTTAATAGTGTTACAAACGATGACGGGAACATGAGGGGTAATAAGCATTTCTGTTTAAATGTTGCTGGCTTTTTATTAAGAGCTGCGTTCCATATTTGCCCATTTGCGCGGTTTTTAATATAAGCAGTGTCACTAGCAGTTAATTGTTCTGTTTGACAAAAATTATTAAACAAGGTGTTAAGTCCGTTAAGCGCTTTTTTAAACTCTTTTATAGAATAAGGATCGGTGCTATTTAGAAATTTAATTAAGACTAATACTGTATCTTGTTCGCATTTTGATAGCGTATATTTTTCATTTAAAAAATCTAGTGAGATGTTTTTTACATTAGTCATTTGTTGATCAGAGAGCGTTGAGGTAATGTTATTGTCATGAGTGCGGTAGTCTAAGAATAGATCAGATAAAATAAACCCCTTACCATTTGCTAACATTTGTAACCAAAAATCATAATCTTGTGCAGTGCGATATTTTTCATTATAAAATATACGCGGTTGCTCATTGATATTTAAACGATAAGTTACGCTGCCATGCTCTAATGCAGTACGTGTATGAAAGATCCACTTTAGTTCGGTATCGTCCATTGGTTTTACAATGGTTTCAATTACCTTTGAGTGCTCATCAATTAAGCGGTAGCTTGACCCCACTAAAACATAATCAGGATTTTCATCTAAAAACTTCACTTGTTTTTCTAAGCGGTGAATATCAGCTACATCATCGGCATCCATTCGGGCAACGTACTCACATCGTACGGCCTTTAAGCCAATATTAAGTGAGCAGGTTAAACCTATGTTATTCTCATTACGAATGACCGTGACGCGAGGGTCATTAAGTTGTGCTAAATACTCACTCGAACCGTCACTTGAAACATCATCAATAATGATAAATTCAAAGTCAGTAAATGTTTGATTTAAAATGCTATCTATTGCTATTTTAAGATAAGGGCCTGCATTATATACAGCAGATAAGACACTGACTTTTGGCACGTAACATCCTTAAGTATCTATTGGAGTTAACAATTATGCTTTATTGTACATAGGATTAAAATAAAATATCCCTAAACAAATACGAAGAAAGTTAATGAAATTGATTTTTTGGATGACTTCATAGCACTTTACTTACCACCATTTATCTTCTTGGTAAAAGTGTGGCTGGTAGCTTAGGTATGCTGTTTTCAGAGCATTTAAATTTTCAGGTGATATTTTGTTTTTCCATACACTTATCATGGTTTGAGAATCTCTATTTAGGTCATATTTACCTGTTTGGTAATTATTTGATGACTCTGATGATTTTTTGACTTTTTCTTTCATCTCAGCAGTAAATTCTAAACCCGCAAAACTGCACATTTCATCAAATCTGCCGCTAGGGTTTCTGCAAATATCTTCATAAGTCATAATTAATTTTTCGTCATAACCATCTAATGCTTTTAAGGTTAATTTTTGCATGAGATAGTGGTATGTGGCACCTCTTTTCCAAAAGTGTTCTTCGGCTAAATTAAAATTTTGAATAAGCGTTAATTTACGTTTTTCCGTAAAACACTTAATAAAGGCATTTTTTCGCCAGCCTTGGGTGTAGTAAGAATTTAAAACTGCAGCAGGGTGCCTAACAAGGTAAATAACGGTTGGATGATACCTTTCTAAAATATAATCAAGTATGAGTGGGTTAACTTCTTTAATGACTCTTACTTTATTAGTGTTGGGCATATTTGGGCCTAACCATTGTTTTGGGTTGGCGATAATGCTCGAGGTAAATTTAGGGAAACCAGTAAACGCAGCCTGAATGCTTTTTAAGTAAAGCGCTTTTTTGGAGCAAGCATTTAATTCAAAAACAGTTTGTCTTAATTGTGATTTTTGATGAAAAGTTTGTGTTATTGGTTCACGTAAATAGCGTGCATTATTTGCGCTACCTAAAATGTCACCAACCCAACTGGAGCCGCTACGTGGTAACGATAAAATTAGTAGTGTTTTTGACGTAGCTGAATTTCGCCTTAACGAAAAAAGTAATAATGGATTGTTGAGTAAAAACCAAAAGCGTAAAATGTAAAATTTCATACTTTTAGGAATTATTTTATAAATGGTGTCTTTTTTAATCATTTGGGCTTAATTAATTCTAATTAACAACATTAAATACTCTATCATCATGGGTTTCCATTAGTAACTTTGCTTTTTCTACCTGTTCAAGTTATGTGCGTATTCCGGCATTATTGTCTCCATTGATTAAAAAATGAGGCGACAACTATCCTGACACAGCGGGAGAATAGGCGTTCAATTAAAACCAGTGCGGGTGTTCAATGGAGGCCGGAATATGCAATTAGGTTGATATCTAAAAGCCGGCCTTTGTGAGACGCTTACCCTACAGTAAGGATGTAATCATTATATCTTTTAACAATACCTGTGACCCTTCTATTGATAGATGACCTGAATCTCTATAGATAGGAACCCCTTTAATTTTTGTTTTACATTTGACTCGGTCACACAGCAAATCACTTAGCCAAAAGATATTGGTATCTGCATGTAATGTATCGAAAATTCTAATAATAGGTTCTTCATGTCTCAGATACTCGTCATATGTAATCGAGCAATCATCCCGTAGTAAAACTTTATTACTTATTTGGCGTACAAGACATTCGCCTATATTAAAACCAGTGCGAGGAGGAGGGGTAAATAAAACAGGTACCTTACCAGCATTTTTTATAATGGTAACAGTGTTCTGTAATTCATTAATGAGATCTTGATGTTTCCGAGGTATAACGCCCTCTTGACTTAAATATTGAGTACCCGCCGAAAAATTTATATATTGGTTAAATGAAGCACTTAACACTACATGTGAAATACTTTTATTTGCAATAATATATTCAAATGCCTTTTTGTTAAACGCTAAACATCCTGCAGCCCAATTTTCATCATACTTAGAATTTATAGGTGCCAAATTCAAAAAAGGTCCACAGACGCTTTTGGTTAGCTGCACAATCCCCTTGTTTGATTCGGTTAAACCGGGAACTAAGTGCATTGCATAGCTATCTCCCCAAATTGCGACATTAGGTCTAGTAGAAGTTAGACATTCAGTATAAAGCCCCCCATTGGAGTCAAATGAGTCATCACAATTTATCGATAATCCATGATTGGCTTTCGTCAATTCTGAAAGTAGGTCTACCTTCTCATCTTTACTAGAGTTGAGCATCAAAAGCGGTAGTAAAACAATGACGGAAGTGGATAAAACCACCGCCTTCCATCCAAAATATTTTTTCCCTAACACCCCCGATCTTAAAGGGCTTTCAATTAATTTATATTGGGTTGCTCCCAATATAAATGCCAGCAAGACAAGAAATATTTTAGTTGTAGTAGGAACGTCACCAACATAGCCTAAGTAACTAAAAGCAAATAAAGGCCAATGTACTAAATAAATAGAATAAGACCAGTCGCCGATTTTCTCGACAGCCCTAAATACAGCCCAATCTGGAAGCCAATCGTCTTTCCCTAAAAGCATAACCGATACACCAGACACAACTAAAAATGCATCTATATAAGGATGGATGTCATATATATTCAAAACACATAACGTCATCACTAAAATTAAACTACACCATTTCAGTGATGGGTGAAAACGATATGACGGGCGCGTCAACATCACCCAAGCACAAATGGAACCTGCTAACAGTTCCCAAGCTCTTGCTGGAAAAAAATAAAAAGCCCATTCAGATTTAGATATATCGGAAATTCTCCAGAGAAAAGGAACACTCTGATTATTAGATGTCATCCAACTAAAACACAAAATAATACTCAAAATAAACATTAAGCATAATATATGTAATCTAAATTTTTTGGGTACAATAAATAAAACAACTGGCAAGAAAAAATAATATTGCTCTTCTATTGATAACGACCAAATATGTAAAAGAGCTTTCCCATAAGACTCTTCTTCAAAGTAACCAATTTGAGTAGGTAACACCATATTAGCTGTAAACGTTACAGCGCCAACCAATTGAGCCAAAAACTCGCCCCATTGCTCATTGGTTAAGAAAACAACAGCTAATAAAGTAGTGAACGTTAACGTGCAATACAACGCAGGAAGGAGGCGTTTCGCTCTACGTAAATAAAAAGATGAGAATGAAAATGAATCGGAGGCTAAGCCCTTTAAAATAATGGACGTAATCAGAAAACCTGATACCACAAAAAAGATATCTACACCTAAATATCCATAATTAAAAAAACCTAAATTGCTATGGAACAACACAACAAGCGTTACGGCTAGGCCTCGCAGAAATTGTATATCTCGTCTCAAGTTCTTTCCCTATACTAAAAGCGAACTAATCAATACTTT
>QIKQ01000084.1 GCA_003233075.1 Gammaproteobacteria bacterium | reverse complement strand
CAGCTTCGCAACGACGGGCAAGGTTGAATGCGACCTGATTGCTCAATTACTGCTGTCCCACAGCTTATGATAATGTTTCATTTAACTCTACGCATGATAATTAATTTAATTGATTGGCGGTTTGGGACATGAAACTAGCACGAAGTATACACCCGTTAAAAAACAGACGAATGAGCAAAATTATTTAATATACGACGAGGATCAGCGATCACACCGAAGCAATCTCCTTAATTCAATGATTTACGTTAGGAGATTGCTTCAGCTGCTTTCGCAGCTTCGCAACGACGGGCTTTGAGATCGAAAGCTGAACTTCATTAAGAGTCCGCTCCAATCTCACTATTTATTCTTCTGATTTTTTAGCTTTATCTTCATCATGATCATCATCAGACTCATGTTCAATCTCATCTTTTTCAACTTTAGCTAACAAGCTCTTTAGTAACTCTTTGAATTGATCAAACACGGGGTCGTCCGATTTCTCAGTCAGGCCTTGTTCTAGAGCAGATTGAGAAAATAATTGAGTTAATGTTTCGCTAGCATTTTTAAATTGAGATATGATTTCTTCAGCGTTTAACAAATTTTCTAAATCAGCTACGACGCTCGCCGCCTTCGGCACATCAATTGGTGATAAAGTATTAGGTCCAGCATTAGTCGTATTTGCCTTAGCAGAACTTGGGAATTGGGAAACTAGCTGGTAGGCTTCAACTTGCTTAGTTTGCACACTTGACGATAAATCCACTGAGATAGAACTTAATGTACTTGGATCAATTTTTAACTTTTCGGCCTGTTGCAGCGCTTTCTGAACATCACCATCAAAAAACTTGTCGGCAATTTTATTAACTCGATTCATTAATTTTTCGATCGATTTAGCCTCATCCTTATTGATATCTCCTTCAACTAATACTGAAAACCCAGCCTCAGTACTAAAACTTGTTTCTTCGCCTACCGATAATGAATCTTGATCGAAACTCAAACTTTTTGAATTTGAATATGAACTTGATTGACTAAAAGACAGTGATATTCGATCACCTTCTTTTGTTTCAATTACAATCTCTGCACTCGCCGCCGTTGATCTAGAATATTCCTGATAAGCAGAGCCAGAAACTAAAGGCAAACCCCTTACTGGCTCACTTGCCGCAGTTGCTAGGCCAGCGTTTATATCTTGACTAATATTTTGTGCAGCTGAACTTATTTCAGTTTCTATTTTCTCATTTAGCTGACCCATTTTATCAAGCAAATCTTTGGTTTGTGAAATTGAGTCTTGAATCGAATCTTGAAATTTCGAAAATAAATCAGAGCCGGGAGAGCTTAATTCTGGATTTGAATAGAAAGCAGTAGCAACATCTTGTTTAATGCTATCTTCTGGTTTAAGCAAATTAGCATACGCACCTCGAGCACTACTTGGTTTTAAAGTTGGCAAAAATTGTTGTAAACCTTGCTTTATTTGCCTACCTAACATACGTAAGACATCTGGTTTATCCGGATTTAAATTGGCTAGGGAATTAGTATTTTGTGCCTGACTACTATTTGCCTGTGTCGCTTTAGCAATAGCCTGTTTTACTTGGCTAGTACGATTAGTATCAACTTGCTCTTGAGCCTTACCATTGATAAAACCAGAAAAAGCTTTCGATAATGCATCGGTAGGATTCATTTCGACCTCGTTACTTTTAGTATGTTTCTCTGTTAGTCTAATTTAGCCTTATCGCTCGACTAGTATAACGACGCCATATTAGCGACAGATTGGCGCTTTGCTTAAGGGCACCTCAAAGTGTGTCTATTTACACGCTGGCGGCGTTGTTGAACTTTTTAGAGGTGCCCTTAAATTGATAGATTTATGTACCTTAAACGAATAACTATTATTTAATGCAAAGCACCTCTACCATACTTTTAAAAACGTATATTTTACGACATCGCTTATTAGCAACTGACATAAATGAAATCGAAATATAGATTATATACACCATAAATCGTTGAGTTTTAAAGCAAAACTCTGAGAAACATAGATTCTTAAAATAACCAAAAGAACGCAAAGATGTGACAAAAACTACATCGTTACTTAAGCAATTTCTAAAATACTATTTAGAAACCATTTAAATACTGCAAAATGAGACACGGTTAACAATTAATAGTGTTATTTCTTGTACATGTTATAATGCCGGCCAGTAGCTTTAGATACTATCAACATTATATAATTTAAGGGTGTTCTAAAGAATTGAAATTATTACAGTCGTAGTGACCTTCAATTTTGTCTTAATTATTTAATGATGTAGATCTTCAGCTAGATGCTTGCTTTTCTTATAGAGTGTTATATTTTTAAGTAAGTACAATTACTAATTGAAATCATAATAAGTTAAAAATAACGAGGGGGTTACTATGAAAAAATGGATTGCACTATGTTTTGTCTTAGTCATTGCGGCTTGCGGTGAAGACAAAAAGTCTAAGGAAGAAGAATCCAAAAAAACAAGCAAAGAAACGACGACTAGCGAAGTGAAAGCAGAGGAAAAAAATACAGCAGCGAAAGAAAAACCTGTTACTGACAAGAAAACCAAAGCTACAGATCAGGTCAAAAAAGAAGAAATTGTCGCTAGAACTGAAACAAATGAGATAGAAAGTAACTCTGATGAGAATGACGTTGAAAAAGACGACGACTCTGATGAACCACCCTACCTCGATGGTGCGACTGGAGGAAATCCAATTCTCAGTATTAAAGACGTCGACGCATTTACTTACTTGCTAGTTGGCTCTAAAGGCAGTTGCGACAAAAAAGTTAATTACTCTAAAAACTCATGCGATGAATTCGTTACTAAAGTTATGGATCCACTAGATCGCTGGTTTCATATTATTAAACACTACAACATCCGTAAAAAGCATTTCTACGACCAACGTGTTTACAGTCGTATGCGTAAAGAAATTGACCAAATGGGATCTTTTCATTCTGGCCCAATGCGTCAAAAGTACGGATTAAAAAGCAACTAATATCAATTTAATTATTGCTTGATATTTTAAAATAAGTTCAAAAAAAGGCCAAAGCGAGATGTTTTGGCCTTTTTAGTCCTACAAAACAAATTTTGCTTCAGAAACTCTCCTACCTATTTCCTCTTATTTTTAAGTCACTGTTTTTAATAATATTAATACTAGTATCACGAAATTCCCTGAAGTCTAAGGCATTGAATCAATCTACAAAGCTCTTTACACTCAGAGACTAATATTTAAGGAGCTTTCATGAAAGCAATTATAATCAAAAAAATAAGTATCGCTTTTGCAATTGCCCTACCCATAATTCTAATCTTAGATTTTTTTCAATATGCTGCACCTGTATCAATATATTTACTGCTTAGTGTCTGGTCGGTATTTTCCATAATACTACTCCGACTTGATAGTGCTCTCGCGGCTCGCGATAGTACATTCGCAACAACTAGTATAGTTAACTACCTTGCATTAGTAATGTTGCTAAATTCAATAGCGCTCTATTTCATTCAAGGCCAAATTCTTCAAGGACGACAGCAAGGTTTTTTAGCAGCAAATATAAAATCAGTCTCGGATTTACAAATATCGCTCGGATATGATCTAAATCCAGCTAAAAAAGAAAGTACTCTTGTCGACAAAACCAAACCTAAAGAATCTAAACCAATTGAGTCCAAAACAGAAATAGCTGAATCGACTAAAACTGCTGAAACAATCAAGCAAACCACGAGCAGCGATACAAATATTGCAGCAAAAGACATAGCAGTCAGCAATAGTAAGAAAACGCAGTTGGTTGATCCAAGTGAAACAAAAAATAGGCAATCAAACACAAAAGACGCTTCCGCAAATAGTAAGATAGAAAGGAGTGATAAAAAAGAAGAAAACACAGCGACACTGCTAGCAAAGCTAGGTTATCAATTGAACTCAAAATCATTTTATCAGGCCGCAAAAAAAGCCGATCTAAAATCACTCGAACTTTTCTACAAAGAAGGGTTTCGACATGATAGCAAAATAGAACTAGCTGAAAAAAAATATAGCGGATTAGCACTTGTTCCTATTTTAATTAAAAATAATAATGCGCACACGATATCAATCATTGAATTTTATTTGACAAAAGATTTGGACATTAACCAAAATTACGCCTCTGATGCTGGCAAGTCTAAGACCAGCAGCAAAACACAAAGTTTAATAGTACTTGCCATTGAAATGTCTAATAATGAATTAGTCTCTTTTTTGAAACTCAAAGGCGCCAAGACTGAAAAAGCAATTTCAGCCATTAAAGCAAAACTGACAGATAAAAAATATAAAGACAAAAAACATAAAAACAATTTAAGAAAATTAGAAAATATTTATACAACTTTAACTGGTAAGAAATACAGACAAGACACGAAAAAAACAGTAGAAAAGAAAAAAACGAAAAGCCTAAAGACCAAGAAAATAGAATTATCAAAATCACCTAAGCCGGCAAAAGATTTTATTTCGGCTATTATGCAAGGCAATATTAAGCTAGTTAAACAATTCATCGCCAAGGGTGCCAAAGTCAATAAAAGAGCTAAGAGTGTAGATTTCCCTTATCCTATATTTCTAGCAGCTCAGTCAAAACAAGCAGACCCTATTGTGAAAGCATTAATCAAAGCGGGCGCCAAAGTCAACAAAAAATCGAAATACAGCTACACAGCACTCATTAAACACGTCCAATTAAATCGAATCAATGCCGTGAAATCACTTATCAAGGCGAAAGCAAAAGTAAATTATAAAGCGAAAGATGGTAGTACCGCTCTTTATCACGCCGCCAAGTATAATTATACACGCATTATGAATGAGCTAATCAAAGCGCGCGCGAAAATCGACATCGTCTTGCACAACGGCATGACACCACTCATGAAAGCCGCGTCTGAAGGCCACAATAGCGCTGTCCGAATCCTTCTTAAGCACGGCGCTAATCCAGAAAGAAGAGATCGAAAGGGTTATACCTCAATAGAATATGCTAAATGGAATGGACATAAATCTATTGCAAAGATGCTAATTAAAAAATCAAATACAACACAGAACAATATTCAACAACAAGCTAATTCAAAATAATTTTCGCCCATTCTCTAATAGAGTCTTTACAACAACTACCTATTTACATAATATGATTTTCTACGCTGATTAATCTCTTAGCACGACATCCGATTGCATATTGATGCGTCCATCGACCTCTAATACACCAATTGACTTTCCATCTCCACTCATTACGACTGGTAAGATGTCTTGGAATAGAGGTTTTCGTACAAAATGAATTTCCCATCCAAAATATTCTATCTGCCGTAAAACCTGAGCTTGAGTTTCACTTAATAAATCAACTAACTCATCGTAATCGTACTTTTCTTGCATGCGCTTTTCCGTTTGCATATTTAACTCCTAATTAATTATATTTAGGCAGCTTTGCTAATCGCCTTCTTCATAGTTTCGGCTAGTAATGAATAAACCACTACCCAAGCTTGCTTAACTTCTCTAGTAAAAGCCGCACCCAAACCTTGACCCAAAGTCCAAATTAATGCATTAGCTACAGTTTCATAATCCTTATCTTGAACACCATATGAATGGTATCTTTCACCAAGCTTCTCTACAAAGGGTACTAATTCTGTTAAATTATCTAATTTTCCAACGGCAATATCGATCATTTGCATTAATCGCGTACCCTGCTCTTTCATTTCAGTTTTAAATAACTTATGTACATCCGGGTCCAATTCAAATAACTTGTTATAAAACAACTCAGCTGCCTGATCTTGAATTTCCTTAACTTCCATCCAACTATCTTGTATTAATTTATATTGATCTGATGTCATTTTAAATTCCCTTTTATTAATGTACCATTGACTAAGTGAATACCAATATAGCGGCCAAAATATTCAAACTATAAGTGCCTTACAGCTCAATGCGTTTAAAATTGAGAAAATAATATATTACATTAATCAAATAGAGGAAACTATTTAGATAGAACTTAAGTGAGAGTAAAAAATGTCAGAATCAAAGAGAGTTCTGTCTTAATCGCTATACGTCTAGGTTTCTTCTTAAAATTTCTAAAAAACCCATGAATTGCGCTGCACTCGCAGCTCCATCGAAATAAATTAGATTTTCGTTTTTATTGAATTCTCAAAATTTGAGAAATTATTTCTTTGAAGAGTTTTCCGTATTACTTTGTTTCGCACACAGGCTTGCCTTTTTTGTAATCCTTGTTGTATTAACCGCGTGCTGATCAGCAATAATTTGAATTGCATCTAGCTTAATTTGACGAGACTTATATTGGAAAGGCAAGGAAACTTTTTTACTCCGCCTCATAGCCAAAAAGTCTATCTGGGCTGTTGCTGCTAAACCTTTTGCTTTGAGGATCACGCAATAAAATTGATCGAGACTTGTAATTTTTTCGCCATTGACGCTAACTACAAAATCAAACTTACTTATTCTGTTAAATTCGCTACGTGAACCAGCTTTAACATTGTGCACAATCACCGCGGGCTTATCAATCGCATAATTATTGGAAAATTTCCAAACGCTTTTACCGTACAACGCTCCAGAAAGCAACACACCATATCGAGAGGTCACCTTATTCATCGCTAGCAATTTTCCCTGACGCACTATCGTTTTGTTATTACGTTTCACTTCTAATCTTACCTTCTCTAAATTACCGCGAAGTAGATGAATCAAATAAGCACTGTGACTAATTGGACTTTTATATTTATTTACACGAAGTATCGTATCTCCCATTTTTAATTTAAGTCGATCTTGTTTCTTGTCAACGTGGGCAACAATTAACTTATTTTTCTCATCGAGATCTGCATAAAAATCATAGGGTAAAATCGGTGGCGAAGGATCTTTACCCTTTTTAAGTAAGTCAAGAATATCGCAAACATGTTTCATGACCGATGAATAATTTAAGTTTTTAGCCTTTGACTTTGATGAGGTACTAATGCCAATTACTTTGCCATCAACTAGACTAATTAAAGGCCCACCGTAGGTGCCATTCAATAAAGGTGCATCGGTTTGCAACATTAGGCCATGCCGTGCTAAGGGTAATACTCCAGAAATAACACCACGCGTTCCTGTTAATTTAATTTTGGCTGGATATCCAAATGCGGCCACGGGCAAACCCGTTGAAGGTATATTGGTACAGTTTAATTTCGCCACTCTCGATTTCTTAGGTAAATCACTGGGATTAAGCGCTAGAATTGCTAAATCAAGTAAGGGGTCAACATAGACTTTTTTCGCTTTTAAATATTTACCCCTGCTGAATTTAATTTTTATTTCAGAGGGCGAACGCGATGCGGTGTGTGCCACAGTAACTATCCAGGCTCGTTTTTTATCAACTAAAAATCCAGAACCATTATAGATACCTTGCTCATCCAGAATAAAAGGCAATGGAATTCTCGTACGTACTTTTACTGTATAAAGACTTGCAGATTTGAAAACCTTTTGAATTTCTGATACCCCTGTATTTAATTTTGCCGTTTTCGCCGGATATGCTGAACTAATTAACCCTAATGAGAAAACCAATAACGCAACACCGACACCGACTACGCAAATAAAAGCAAGCTGCATTGATTTCGACTGAATAAATTTATTTTGATTTAGTTTCATCGTTGCGTACCACTCGCACTAATATTCTTTTTATTTGCACATAATTTTGCGTTCTTGGTAAGAAATGGAAAATCGTGCGCTTTCGCATCGCCAACTAAATTTAAACTATCTAAATTAACATTACGCGAAATATACTTATATGGAGTTATACTAAAACGATTCATTTCCATTAAAACTATTTTAGCCGTTTTCCCCACTTGCTTGGCTTTTAGCAATCTACAATGAAAATGTGCCAAACTTAATACTTTTTTACCATTCACTCTCAAAACAAAATAATATTTTTTTATTCTGTTTAAATTACTGCTAGACCCGGGACGAACATAATGCACCATCACCTTGGGTTGACCGCGCACATAATTGTTATTGTTTACTAAAATATTTTTAGAATATAAGGCACCAGATAGTTCAATACCATAACGATTCTTCGTATTTAGCATCGCATTTAATGCACCCCTTAATAAAACTATCTTATTATCACGCCTAACATGAATCCTCACTTTATCTAATCTACCTCGCAAATAATGAGATAAATACGCTCTATTCTCAATCTTATCGTCAAGTGAATCAACTCTAACAATTAAATCACCCTTGACTAACATAAGACTGTTTCGCTCTTTATCTATTCGAGCGACTATCAGTTGTTTTTTTTCATCAATATCTTTGTAAAAAATATAAGGTAATTCAGGAGGAGATGGATCTTTCCCTTTTTGCAATAAAACAAGAATATCGCAGGCATGTTTCATGGGTGTAGCAAAATTAGTATTTTGGCTTTTCTTTCGGCCCGAAGTGTTAATGCCAACTACTCGGCCATCAATCAAGCTAATTAAGGGCCCACCAGAGTTACCTGGATTGATTGGCGCATCAGTCTGAATCATAACGCCTTCTTTTGCTTGCGTGGTAATGCCTGAAACTATGCCTCTAGTCCCCGTAAAAGATATACTGTGAGGGTGGCCAAAAGCACCAACTGGGCTGCCGGTTAAAGGTAGTTTTTTACAATTCATTTTTGCCTCTTGAGAATGCTTAGGCAATTTATCCGGTTTTATAGCTAGTATCGCTATGTCGATAAGTGGATCGACATAGATTTTTTCTGCATGAATATACTCGCCATTTTTAAATTTGATATTAATTTCTGAAGGAGAACTAGCAACAACATGTTCATTTGTCATTATCCAGCCACGTTTTTTATCAACCAAAAAACCCGCACCTACAAAAGTACCGCGTTGATCGCCAATAAAAGGGATTGGTACTCGTTTTCGAATCATAACGGTAAAGTGTGTCGCGGCATCAAACACCGCTTGTACCTTACTTGCATCAGTACTATCAATGCTTAATTTCTTATTCGCAAAACCATTTCCAAGCGGAGACGAGATAAAGATTGCTAGTGCATAAAAACTAGATCGATATATTAATTGATATCTAGAGATAAGACTTCCCATATTATATTTCCGATAACTTAAATTTAACAATAGGCTCTCAAATAAATCATTGTTAATAACTGCTTGTTTTAACTTATTTAACGCTCCAATCTAGTCTATCATTGTAAACTTAGAGGTCTATATTAGCGAACAGAGTCTGAACAACATGGTGAACGAATAGACAAATAGTAGTATTAAGACACAAAGCAAGAAACAATCCATAATACCTATAGGCTACTTGGCTAGTAACTGATAATTTTTCGAAATAACAAGACTATAGCAATCAATATGATAAAGCCCAATATTTTTTGCATAGATTTTGGATTTAGTTTTTTAGCGCCTAATAGTGAGCCGATCATGCTGCCTACTACTACCGCAGCAATCAAAGGAAGATAGTGACTTATATCTATTGACTGATACTGAATCCTAGCCGACAGGCCAGCAGCAGAATTAGCCCAGATAAAAATCGCGCCACATGCGGCTGCTTGTTTTTCAGAGGCCAAGCCTAATAATAAAATAAGTGGCACCAGAACTATTCCACCACCTATGCCGACCATGCCAGCAACTAATCCTAATACACCGCCACAAAGTACCGATACAAGAATTTTTTTACGCTCACTAATCTTGATTTGAGTACGTATATCCCTCAAACCATAAATTCTAACGGCAACAATCAGCAGAGAGATCAACAATAGCCAATAGAAAACAATCTTAGGTATTTCTAACAAGCCTCCCAAATAGGCCATTGGTATCGATGAAATTAAGAATGGTAAAATAAGCTTTAACTTAGCGTGCCTATAACGTATAAAATTGAAACTTGAAATTGAGGTCACAAGCAAATTTAGGATTAATGACACCATCGGAATCACCACCGCACTAAAATTTAATATTGTCATTAGCGCGATATAAGAACTTCCCCCTCCCAAACCAACTGAAGAATAAACAAAGGCAATGACAAAAAATACTAAGGCAATAAAAACGGGTGAATATAAGAATTCCACGATGCAATCAGACCTCAGAATAGTAGTAATTTAAAAGCATATTTATTAATTTACAGGGATTATTTTAGGCTAAAAGATGATTTTTAATAGTAAAATCATGCTTCTAACGATTCTACCTAAGTGCGTCTAAGATTCAATTATAGTATCTTTAGACTTCTCTAGTTGGCCCCAAAACCAATTAACAAGTGAAATTGTAACCAAATGGTCTGACATAGAAGTGAAACTTAGAGACGAGAAGATAGTAAGCCGATGAACGGTAAATAATCACAAGCATAAAAAAAGAGCACATCGTTAAAGACTGTGCTCTTTTGCTTGCATCTATAAAGTGGGCTCGATTAATAAAACCCTATTTCGCTAAAATAAACGACTATATTTATGCGCTTTTGTTGCTAACTCGTCTTCGATAAAAACCAACTCCAACTAATCCTAATACTAACAATAAAATTGTTGAAGGCTCTGGAACAGCCGCAACGTTAGGAAGATATATATCCGTACCAACTTTCGAATAATCGCACATAGTAAATTGGCTAATAGAACAATTTGCCAATAAATCTGCTTGAGATATAAAAGTTCTCTCACCAGCACTAACAAATGGGAACAATATAGAATTTGGTAAATCTAAATGTGCACCATTAGTTAAACCGAGAGTTGTACCTGAAAATATACCTGCGTTTACATCGATATCACCATCACCTGATTCCGCCTGAAAAGCCAAGTTGGCATTGCTCATTCCAAGTGCATGACCAATTTCATGTAATGCAACAGAAAATGCGTCAATTACGCCTACAGCATCAGATCCCATTAAGGCACTCATGTTAACGCCGGTATTAATAGCACCGCCACCTAAATCAGCATTAGTTAAACTCGCCATACCAAATTCAGAATTATCAAA
>QIKQ01000201.1 GCA_003233075.1 Gammaproteobacteria bacterium | reverse complement strand
TTAAATTCTCCAAAATATTAATAATATATTTAATTTCGAACACAAAAAAACCTCAATTAAGCGGCTTACTTATTTCTCGGTGGGATTTTTTTCGATCTTAGGTAATTTATATTCAATTTGTCAAATATTTAAACAATAGGGCAACTGTCTTGACAGATTTATCGAGTAGATCTAGCCCGCTTTTCTCACAGCACTTCGTAGCGAGACGGTTCAAGGGTATGCTATGACTCGCTTTCACGACCGAGAAGTGCGCAGGCATAGTCCACACTATGTCGAGCGCTTGGACCAAGTGAAAACGAGTCATAGTATGCAATTGGGCCGTCGCAGTAGACGGGCTGTGAGAAATGCGGGCTAGGCTCTGGGTAAGTATAAAAACAATAAAAAAATAGGGAAACCTTTCTAACTTCTTCCGTTCTAATTTATCGCGTCACAATACCGTTATATCGGCATTTTCGACCCAAAGCCCCTAGATTACTCAATTATTGCTTACCTTAAAACGGACGTTTATAAACACCGATTTTGATAGGACTTCCGTTTAACACAACAATTTATTTTTAGATTTTACCTAGTGTGTTGATCGTTTCGCTTAATATCGGTGCGAACATTGAAATTGATCAGTTCATTTAGTGAAGCACATGGGTGCCGCCAAACAGGAGGTTTGGCGTTTATCCGGCGCACACGGAAGTGCGCTGGATAAACCACCCAGAGCATCATTAAATGAAATGAATAATCGATTGCAGTGAGTCAGTGGAATTGAGAGCAGGCCAAGCTAATTATTATCTTTTAAATCCCCTAAAGCAGATATTTTAATCTTCTCGTATTGGCAGAAACGTTGAATTCAACATATTTCATTTTATAATCTACTATTGGACTGTGATATTCAACCCAGTGTCGAGAACCTAGATTATTTACGAAATAGGCTACTTTGCTTTATCTACGAACTGCGTGGTTTTTTAAATTTTCTTGATATTTAACTTTTTCATTGTTTGGGCGTAAAAATTCAACGTTTCGGATTATATAGCTAGCCATGACCACTAACAAGACGACGCCTACGAATACGAGCAATAAAAAATAGACGCTATGGTTATTATTCATGAACCTGGCTATGCCATAAAACATTGCCACTAACCAACCCGTCACTGAAATTGCAAATGATAAGCGGAATAAGAAAGATTCGAAATAACTATTAACTAGTGTTTTTGTGTGGTTGAGAGTTTTTATTCGAGGCATAATACATTTTGAAATATATAAACCATTCAAAGTAATTAGGGCAACAATAATAATTTTCGCCCAAATTTTTTCATTCGCCAAAAAAAGCAAATTGGACTGATAACCTAAATAGATTAAGCCCAATCCTGAAACCCATATCATGCCTACAGACAATTTAATTATATTACTAAGCTCATTGACTAATTCAAAATCGGATGTTGAAAAATTTTTGAACTTTCGATATATAACATTTTCACTAACAAACATGGCTGAAACAGCACAAATGATCCCAAGTATGTGAGCAAAAAAAAGCATTGCATGCAGCATTCTTTTTCCCCTTTAAATGGCGCACAAAATCAAATATGAAAGCAAACAGAATTCTAAATATTATTAAAATATATTATTAAATAAGAGGCTAACGCGGTCCCCGTATTTCCTATGTGGTTATGCAATATATTATTAATACTTTATATAAAAAAAGCGTGCTCTAAAGTTAGCAAGGGATTTTAAATATCGCCAGCTGATTTGTGTGTCGAATTTAACACTATAAGGATGCCAGAAAAATACCTGACCCCCACACAGTATCAGCTGTAATAACTTCACCTATTTATGTAAGTGAACCTGATGCTATGTGAGGGTCAGGCACCTTCACATTTATTTTCTGCTTTTTCTTGGCCTAAACGGAATTACGTTATAAAACTCTTTTAAGCTCTTTTTCGAATATGCACTATCAAATTTAATCCAAAAGTCGTACTTTTCAGCTTGATCTAAAACTGGAAGGCCATTCAGCTCTCGCATTGCATGTAATATGTCGGTCATTGCAACAAAATATTCAGCTAGCTTCTGATACAAGTCTGCGAAACCTTTGTGCAGCATTTGTCCAAGTTGGCCATAGGATGCGCGGCCCATATTGACGTAATAGCCGATATCAACCATCTTTTTTCGGTACATTTGCGGGTAAAGTCCAGAAAATAGTAGGCATTTGTCGCCAACATCGCGTAACTGGTTTAATTGTTGATGGCCGGACTCTGCTACTGACTGCATATACTCTAAAGCAATCACTGAGTCGGAAAGGTCTGGACGCTGTGTAAAGCGAATTAAAGCAAAAACCAAATAACTTTCGATTTCTTCGTCTAAATTATAATCACAATTGATCGCAGCATCACTGACTAGATTCTGCCATTGCGCTTTAACACTATCTGTTACCAATTCTGCCATGGAGCCTCCTTGGCTAGCATTACTCTCTATTCATCATTTCGGCACGAACATGCCCATACTTTAGCACTAATAAGCTACCCCGCCGCAAGCTGAATCAATTAAGAAAATGTACTCTAATAATATACTGGAATCGCTTATCCGCACAATAAACTCATCGCGACTATTTTTTCAGGAACAAATAAATAGAATTAATAACTTAGCAACTGCACGCAGTCAGGCTATAATGTCGCCCACTAAGTAATTCACACTTCAACTAACGGTTTTTAAGCAATTAATCAAAAACAATTTAATTAAGGAAATTGAGTCTTGTCATCAACTAATCCACACCCTACTAATAGCTCGTTCGATTTATCAAGTTTTCAGGGCCTTATCATGGCACTGCAAGATTACTGGGCTAAAAAAGGCTGCGTTATTGTTCAACCTTATGACTTAGAAGTTGGTGCTGGCACATTTCATACTGCTACTTTTTTACGTTCAATTGGGCCTGAGCCCTGGCATGCAGCTTATGTCCAACCTTGCCGCCGACCAACCGATGGCCGATATGGTGAAAACCCAAATCGACTACAGCATTTTTATCAGTTTCAAGTTTTATTAAAGCCTTCACCCAGCGACATTCAAGAATTGTATTTAGATTCCTTGCGCATGCTGGGGTTTGACCCATTGGTTCATGATATTCGCTTTGTTGAGGATAATTGGGAATCACCGACATTAGGTGCCTGGGGATTAGGCTGGGAAGTTTGGCTAAATGGCATGGAAGTAACTCAATTTACCTATTTTCAGCAGGTCGGAAGCTTAGAATGTCGTCCCGTCAGTGGTGAAATTACTTACGGTCTTGAACGACTGGCAATGTACGTGCAAAAAGTAGATAGCATTTTTGATCTAGTTTGGGCGAAAACTCCTGAAGGCGTAGTGACCTACGGTGATGTATTTCATCAAAATGAAGTCGAAATGTCAGCTTATAATTTTGAACACGCCCAAGTCGATACCTTATATATAAGCTTCGAGAATTGCGAAAAAGAGAGTCTGTCGCTCATTGAAAGATCTTTACCCCTACCCGCCTATGAACAAATGATGAAGGCATCGCATATTTTTAATTTACTCGATGCCAGGCATGCTATTTCTGTTACTGAACGAGCTGCCTACATTGGCCGAATTCGCAAACTATCGCGTTGTGTTGCTGAAACCTATTACGAGCGTCGCGAAAAGCTTGGCTTTCCTATGTTAAAGGAGAACGCTCATGACTAAGCAAGATTTACTCATTGAAATTGGTACAGAAGAATTGCCACCAAAGGCTTTGCTTAAACTCATTAATGCTTTTTGGGAAAATATTAGTGACCAGCTTAATAGCCTGAATCTTGAATTTAATGGCTATCGTACTTTTGCCACTCCCAGACGTCTTGCCGTCTTAATGCAGGGCTTAGACGAAAAGCAAGAAAACCGAATTATTACAAAAAAAGGCCCAGGCATTAAAGCGGCGTACGACAAAGAAGGCAATCCAAGTAAGGCGGCGCTGGGATTTGCTAAGTCTTGTGGTATCGAATTTGATCAACTGCAAACAATTAAATCTGATAAGGGTGAGTGGCTGAGTTACCAGCTAACTGAAAATGGCAAAACTATTCACCAGCTTCTTCCAAATATTGTCGAAACTTCCTTGGATAAGTTGCCTATTCCTAAGCGCATGCGCTGGGGAAATTCTAGTGTGAGTTTTGTGCGGCCAGTTCATTGGATAGTCTTATTATTTGGTAATGACCTTATAGAAGCAGAAATTTATTCAATTAAATCTGGTTTCAATAGCCGAGGGCATCGCTTTCATCATCCGCAGGAAATTAAAATCAACACTGCATCAGCTTATGAAAAAACCTTAAAAGAGAAAGGTTCGGTTATTGCTGATTTTGAAACTCGTAAAAAATTAATCGAATCACAAGTCAATAAACTAGCGTCGTCAATCAGGGCGGAAGCGATTATCGATAATAATTTACTTGATGAAGTAACTGCCATGGTAGAGCTGCCAAATGCAATAATGGGTGAATTTGATAAAGAATTTCTTGAGGTTCCCGCCGAAGCGCTCATTTCAGCCATGAAAAATCACCAAAAGTATTTTCATTTGGAAAATTCCAAAGGTGAGCTGATGCCCAATTTTATTACTGTTTGTAACATCGAAAGCAAAGACCCCATCCAGGTTAAACTTGGCAATGAACGAGTCATTCGTCCTCGGCTTGCTGATTCACAATTTTTCTGGAATCAGGACCAAAAACAAAACCTCGATGAATATGTGGAGAATCTTAAGACTGTTACTTTTCAAAATAAACTTGGCAGCTTATACGATAAGACAATTCGGGTTCAGGGTTTAACCTCCCACATTGCAAAAACTTTAAAGCTCGATGTAAAATCTTGCGAACGAGCTGCCCTACTTTCTAAGTGTGATTTAATGACTGGCATGGTCGGAGAATTTCCCGACTTGCAAGGCATTATGGGCCGTTATTATGCAACCGTATCCGGCGAAAATAACGATGTCGCTTATGCGATCGAACAACATTACCAACCACGATTTTCAGGTGATAAGTTGCCCGAAAGTTCTATTGCGCAAGCATTAGCACTGGCAGAAAAAATGGATACCCTAGTCGGCATTTTTGGCATTGGCCAAAGCCCAACTGGCGACAAAGACCCCTTCGGATTAAGAAGAGCAGCTTTAGCTTGTGTGCGAATATTGATCGAGCAAAAGTTGGAATTAGACCTAAGCGATCTACTGAAGAAATCAGCATCACTGTACAAATCTAAAACTAAGGTGACTATTGATCAAAAATCATTAGATGCTCTACACCAATTTTTCTTCGCACGAATTGAAGTTTATTATAAAAGTCAGGGGTTTTCTCATGACCTAATTGAGTCAGTCATTTGCTTAAAACCAACCCAGCTAAACGATTTAAATAAACGGCTTCATGCTTTAAAGCAATTTCAAAAGCTAGCTGAAGCAGAAAGCCTTGCTGCAGCTAATAAACGAATTTCGAATATCCTGAAAAAATCGGGTGATATTAAACAAAACAAAATTAAGACTGAGCACCTCAAAGAAGACGCCGAAAAAAATCTGGCAAAAAAACTAAGTGACTTGAAGCAAACTTTGGAACCACTCATTAAAAACGCAGATTATGAAAAAGCGATGAAAACCTTATCAACTCTACGTCAGCCAGTTGATGATTTTTTTGATGCCGTTATGGTGATGGACACAAATATAAATCTTCGCAATAACAGGCTCACTTTACTGAAGTCATTGCGCGATCAGTTTTTGCGCATTGCCGATATTTCAAAATTACAGCACTAAGGTCAGCCGATGAACGAAAAGCATGATTCTTATCAGTCGATGATTTCAGCGGTACAAGACTTTCATAATAAACACGATTTTAAAAATAATGGTGGTGAAGAGCTCACTTATCGAATTGCCCTCATGGCAGAAGAATTGGGTGAAATTTCTGCATGTGTCACCAAAGGCGGTTCGCCAGAAAACTTAGCTGAAGAAACAGCGGATTTATTGATACTAATATTGGGCACCGCGATTGCAGCGGATTTAGATTTAAATCAGGCTTTTTGGCGAAAAATGGAAAAGCTAATGAAGCGAAAGTCAAAAATGATTAATGGTCGAATTCGTGTTTCTGAGTTCAACCTAGATTAATCAAAAAAATTAGAAATACCTTAGAATGAAGCTGATCATATTAGACCGAGACGGAGTTATTAACTACGATTCAGATGACTATATTAAGTCAGTTGACGAGTGGCACGCAATTCCTGGCAGTTTGCAGGCAATTGCTGATTTTAATCGCGCAGGTTATAAGGTAGTTGTGGTCACTAACCAATCTGGTATTGGCAGAAAAATGTACTCGTTGACTGAGCTAAATCAAATGCATAATAAAATGGAAAATCAGCTCGCTCAAATCGGAGGTAAAATTGATGCTATCTATTATTGTCCGCATGTAGCTGAAGATAACTGCAATTGTCGAAAACCAAAGACTGGGCTATATGAGCGAATATCCATCAATTTTAACGTCGACTTAGCTGGCGTAGTCGCTATTGGTGATACACTAACCGACTTGCAAGCTGCTTACAAAATGAAATGCCAGCCAATTTTAGTTAGATCTGGCAAAGGCGAACGCACCCTCGCCGACCCTCAATATAAAACTTTTACACAAACAATTACTAATATAAAGATTCCGGTTTATAATGATCTTGCAGAATTTGCTCGCTTCTTTTTAAAAACAACAGAAAATAACTAGGGTATACATGTCAGCAGCAGAAGGTACAATTCGAGGTCTTATTTACTGGGTATTCTATGTCACTCTAAGTCTTTCGTTTATGGCAATTATAACACTTGCGATAATTTTACCACTTCGAACTCGCTTTAATCTATCGAAGCACTATTCCTGGTCTTGTCTCTTTTTTCTACGCTGGATATGTCGTGTCGATTTCGAGATAGAAGGTAAAGAAAATATCCCGATTAATACTCCCGCAGTAGCCATGGGAAATCATCAGTCAATTTGGGAAACCTTAGCTGCCCAATTAATATTTATTCCAAATGCTTGGGTATTAAAAAGAGAGCTTATGTGGATTCCAATCTTTGGCTGGGGCATTGCAGCGCTTAAACCCATTGCTATAAAACGAGCATCAGGCAGAAAAGCGGTTGACCAGTTGTTAAGCCAGGGTTTTCAAAAATTACACGATGATAAAAGTGTCGTCATGATATTTCCAGAAGGCACTCGAATTGATATTGGAGAAACAGGCAAGTACAAAATTGGCGGTGCCTTGCTCGCCCAAAGAGCCAAGGTTCCAGTCATCCCCTTTGCACACAACGCTGGATTTTATTGGCGTAAACGTGGCCTGATAAAAACCCCAGGCAAAATTAAAATTGTCATTGGTGAAGCAATATCAACTGAAGGAAAATCCGCTGCGCAAATAATGCGCGAAACAGAAAAGTGGATTAGGGAAACACAAAAACGTATAGAACCATCATAAATCGTAATGAAGCAATCCACCTTAGTGTCCAGAGCATCCAACGGATGCGTGGGATCTTTATAATTCAAAATACCCAGTCGTTGCGATGAGTGATCAAAAACCAAGATGAGGCAATCTCCTACAAACCCAGTCGTTGCGATAAGTGATCGAAGATCGCGATGAAGCAATCTCCAAAATTCATTAGTCTAGGTTAAAACGAATAACTCATCATATAAGTTGGGAGATTGCTTCAAACGCTCTGCGTTTTCGCAACGACGCTAGACTAATAAAACCTCTTAGGTCGTAATGAAACAATTATGCAAATTCGCCGTTGCGAAGACTGATCAAAATGTGCTAACGCTAGATTGGTGGAAACTATAAGCATAGGCAGTTTTCTGACTGCCCTATCCTCACAATTATTTGCAGATTACAATTTACTAATTATTAATAATATTTATGCATATAGTTATTATTACTTATCAGAAAAATCTAAATCGCGCATGATAATTAGAAATCTAAACATCTAGATTACTAACCAACAACGCATTGCTTTCGATAAAGTCTCGCCTTGGCTCAACCTGATCACCCATTAAAGTGGTGAACACTTCATCTGCCGCTACCGCATCTTCGATTTGCACTTGAAGCAAACGGCGAGTAGATGGGTCCATTGTGGTATCCCAAAGTTGTTCTGGATTCATTTCACCCAAGCCTTTGTATCGCTGAATTCCATGACCTTTTCTAGCTTGCTCCATTAGCCATTCGTTGGCTTGCTTAAAACTGTTAATACTAATCTGTTTATCGCCTCGCTCAATTCGCGCATCACTCGACAGCAAATCCTCTAAGTTTTCACCTAATTTAACCATAGATTTATATTCAGCAGATTTAATAAAGTCATTTTCAATATAATGTTTACTGGTATAACCGTTGTTTGTTTTCGCAATGACAATCTTACGACTGTCATTATCTTTATCATCCGCGCTACTTATGTCATATTGAGTCGCACCAAGAGTATCAACACTCATGCGCTTAGTAATTTCAGCACACCATTTAGCCATGAATTTTTCGTCTTCCAGCATCTCTTCACTCAATGCTTCCATGTAGATAATTCGTTCCATTACGTCTCGATCATACCGACGTGACAAACGATCTAAGGTCGACATGACTTGGGCATATTCCTTTGCCAATGTTTCTAGTTGAGCACCAGAAATTGCTGGCGAATCTTTAGCAACGAAAAGCTTCGCGCCATCCAACGCGTTCTGTAAAAAATAAGCACTAAGCTCTAAGTCATCTTTTAGGTAAACTTCCTGCTTGCCCTTTTTAATTTTGTACAAGGGAGGCTGAGCTATATAAATATGCCCGCGCTCAACCAAAGGTTTCATTTGACGATAAAAAAATGTTAACAATAATGTCCGAATATGAGATCCATCGACATCCGCATCCGTCATAATAATTACTCGGTGATAACGCAACTTATCTGGATCAAATTCATCCTTGCCTATTCCACAGCCAAGAGCAGTAATCAAGGTACCAACTTCGTTGGATGAAAGCATTTTATCGAAACGCGCTTTCTCTACATTAAGTATTTTTCCTCGCAGTGGCAAAATTGCTTGGGTACGTCGGTCCCTACCTTGCTTAGCAGATCCACCCGCTGAATCACCCTCCACCAAGTATAGTTCTGAGTTAGCTGGATCACGTTCTTGGCAATCCGCTAACTTGCCTGGCAAACCTGCCATATCCAGCGCACCTTTGCGCCGGGTAAGCTCGCGTGCTTTTCGAGCTGCTTCACGTGCTTTCGCTGCATCAATAATTTTCGAGGTAATTGCTTTGGCTTCACCTGGATACTCAAGCATATAATCTCTAAGCTTTTCGTACATGATGACTTCAACAGCGGGTTTAACTTCTGAAGAAACCAATTTCTCTTTTGTCTGTGAGGAAAATTTTGGGTCTGGTACTTTGACAGAAAGAACAGCCGTAACACCCTCACGAGTATCATCGCCAGTAATTGCTACCTTGGCCTTTTTTGCGCTGCCCTTGGAGTCGATGTATTGATTCAGTGCTCGAGTTAATGCTGTACGAAAACCAACTAAATGTGAGCCGCCATCTTTTTGCGGTATATTATTAGTATAACAAAAAATGTTTTCTTGGTAAGAGTCATTCCATTGCATAGCCAGCTCGATGCCTATATTGTCTTTTTCAGAATTGAAATAAAACACTTTTTCATGCAAAGGCGTTTTGTTGCGATTTAAATGTTCCACAAAAGCATGAATACCGCCTTCGTACTCAAAGGTATCTTTTTTATCTGAGCGCTCATCAAAAAGCACAATACGTATGCCGGAATTCAAAAAAGACAGTTCACGCAATCTGCTCGATAAAATATCGTAATGGTATTCAGTCTTAGCAAATATCTTTGGGCTTGGCTTAAACCTGACTTCAGTTCCAGATTTTTCAGTATCGCCTGTAACCTTCAAATCACTTTTAGGTTCACCTAGGCTATATTCTTGTTTATGGATTTTACCATCACGTCGAATAGTTAAAAACAATGACTCTGATAATGCGTTTACAACAGAGATGCCCACGCCGTGCAAGCCGCCCGATACTTTATAAGAATTATCATCGAACTTTCCGCCCGCATGCAATTGAGTCATAATCACTTCCGCAGCTGACATGCCCTCTTCCTCATGCATGTCCGTCGGAATACCGCGGCCATTATCAGTTACAGTCACAGAATTATCACTGTGTATTTTAATTGAAATCTCAGTGCAGTGACCCGCTAAGGCTTCATCAATTGAGTTATCCACCACCTCGAAAACCATGTGGTGTAAACCAGTGCCATCATCAGTATCACCGATGTACATGCCGGGTCGTTTTCGTACTGCTTCTAATCCTTTTAAAACTTTAATATTGGATGAGTCATAACTTGCCTTAGGCTCATCTTTAGATTTATCTTTAGGCTTATCTTTTTTTGTTGACATTCGAGACCCTTAAATACGAAAGAAGCATACGCTTTGGAAGAATTACTTAGATTAAATTTCTTTTGGGGCAGTCACTGGTGGCGAAATCCTTTATCAAATTCACTACCCTATACCTTGAAAAGTGGAACATTGCCAAACGATAATTATAACATTCTTATGCAATAAATTCCTTTTTATTGTGCTCCGATCAAATACGAATTAGGCCTTATTAATCTGAAATTATTTCCCTTCCTAATTAGATATTCCGACAATCGCTTGTAGAGACAAGACAACCATCTCTCGATCAAGCCACGCTCAACTTTTCCCGTTTTTGCGAGACTACGCTAACAGTTGAAGCAATCCATCTTAGTGTCTAGCCTGCATTTCTCACAGCCCGTCTACTGCGACGGCCCAATTGCATACTATGACTCGTTTTCACTCGGTCCAAGCGCTCGACATAGTCTCGACTATGCCTGCGCACTTCTCGGTCGTGAAAACGTGTCATAGCATACCCTTGAACCGTCTCGCTACGAAGTGCTGTGAGAAAAGCGGGC
>QIKQ01000188.1 GCA_003233075.1 Gammaproteobacteria bacterium | reverse complement strand
GCTTCGAAAGCGATATTATCGGTCACTTATTTTGTTTAGTGAATGCGACTATTAAACATCGAGATAAAAAAGTTAACGGGACAGCAGTGTTTAAATATTTACTCTAAATGGGGAGATTGCCACAAAGTGTTCTGCGAACACTTTTCGCAACGACGAATCCTTTTTAATTCCTCTGGATGCTAGGGCGGATTGCTGCTCAACAATTCAACTTCAAATAGTTGAATTGATCTTCTTGTAGACAAGGCATGCCTTGTCTCTACGGGTTAAATAATTGAAATTGGGCTCCACCCCGCTTTCCACTCGCTTCGCTCGTTCCTTGCAAGCTTCAGGTAAATAATTGAATTTAGGAGATTGCCACAAAGTGTTCAGCGAACACTTTTCGCAACGATGAATCCTTTTTAATTCCTCTGGATGCTAGGGCGGATTGCCGCTCAACAATTCAACTTCAAATAGTTGAATTGATCTTCTTGTAGACAAGGCATGCCTTGTCTCTACGGGGTTAAATAATTAAAATTGGGGAGATTACCACAAAGTGTTCTGCGAACACTTTTCGCTACGACGCAGAGGTGTGATTATGATTGAATTTAGGTCCACCCCGGCTCTGAAGAGCCGGGCTACAGTTAATTAGAGTCTCCGACATCAAGTTTTGTTAAATGCGAGAGCCACCACTGATTTTATTTATAAACTGAAATAAATCGTGCTTATTGCGCACAATAATTAATTTTTTTTCTTTGCTCATTGAATTTACTAAGTCGTAAATAACGGGTCGCTTGTTTTTAGGGAAATTCCAAATCCACTTGAAAAAGTCCCAGTCGATTTTTTCATAACATCCGGCGGGCAAGTCGTCACGAACCTTGTTTCTGTGTTTAAAATATCTTTTTATGCAACGCCATAAACAAACAAAACGATTTAAATCTATATAGACAATCGTATCGGCCAATTCGATACGCTGTGGTAGGCTTTTAGTATAACAACCTTCCATAATCCATGTTGGTTCTTCTAATAAAATATTAAGCTTTGCCTGCCACTCTTCCGCACTGGATTCAATCCAATTAGGCAGCCAAAAATGACTGTCTAGATGAATCGCTGGTAAAGATAATATCTTAGCCAGTTGTCTTGCGAGCGTTGTTTTGCCTGAGCCGCTAGAACCAAGGATTAGTACACGTTTCATGCTCGATAATAAATCTGCTGTACTCTACTCAATCGCATCATTTGTTAAAACAAACTCTATAAAAAATGTAAACACAATAAAATGACGCATATCAAAACCTCATTTTTTACTATATGAATTAATGTCAAGAGCCGAGCAAGTTGAGACTTTCTGGGTTTATCGCCAATACCAACAGAACCATGACAAGCCAAGCGTAGACGCCTGCTAAAACGTCATCAAACATGACGCCGAATCCGCCCTTCACTTTTTTATCAATCACGAGAATGGGCCAGGGTTTATAAATATCAAATACCCGAAAAACTAGAAATCCGACTATAATCCACGCCCAATGAAATGGAATGGCCGTCATGGTTATCAGGTAACCGACCACCTCATCCCAAACGATACCGCCGTGATCATGCTCTCCGAATGCACGACTAGTGACACCGCAAATCCAAACTCCAAAAAGAAAAGCAAGCAAAGTTACCAGCAAATACTCTGGTACTGTTAGATATTTTATCATTGGGATGTAGAAGGCAATGCCAACGAGAGTTCCGACCGTACCCGGCGCATAAGGTGAGGCCCCTGTACCGAAACCACAAGAGATAAAATGAATTGGATTCTTCCAGTAACCTTTTGGTAAAGTATTTTTTTTAATGATTTTCTTCCCTAAACTTGGAAATGCTCAAAGCCTTTTTGATTCAAGGCTGTATATTCTTTGTCCCCATCATACACTTTTACTCCCGGCTCTTGTACAATTGTACCAATTTGATGAATAGAAAAGCCGCGTTGCTGACATAATTCGACAGTCTCACTGTATTTTTTTACCTCTAAGGTAAAACACAGCTCGTAATCATCACCGCAACTCAGGGCGTATGTCGTTAAATCTTTCTCGTCACAAACGTGACGCAAGGGCTCAGAAAGTGGCAGTTTAGTTAATTCAATAATCGCCCCAACTTTGCTTTGTCTGCAAATATGACCGAGGTCAGCCAAAAGTCCATCTGACAAATCAATGCAAGCGTTAGCAAACAAGCCCAGTAATCTGCCTAATTCGACACGAGGAGTAGGTAACAACAAACGATTAACTAAATATTGAAGATCACTATTTTTTTCAAACTCTAATCCCTCTTTTAAAATTTTCAAACCGTATGCAGCATCACCCAAGAAACCGCTGACGCAAATTAAATCACCCTTCTTTGCAGCCGAACGAGTTAAGGCTCGCCCTACTTCCACCTCCCCATATATTTGAACATGAATTGCCAATTCACCCTGATGAGCTTGAAAATTAACTAAATCTATTTTGTGTACCAAACTCAGCTTACTTAAAACAGTAGCAAACTCGTTTGCCCAAGACTCATTCAGCTCGGGCAGCAATAGTGTCAGTCCTATTGCTTTTGGAGTTGCAGCCATTGCCGCTAAATCACTCAGGTTTACTGCCAGCGACTTGAATGCTATGTCACCAGCCGCTGTATTTTCAAGAAAGTGAACATTCTCAATGAGTGAGTCTGTGCTGACTACCAGTTGGCAATTTTCGCTAACTGTCCACTGTCTTTTGTAATTATGATCTTGGTCTAGATAGTTTAGATCCAAATCAGAAAGCAAACCGGTTTGATGAAAGGCATTAATGAAGTGATTTGTACAAATTTCTCGATTGAATTGACTGGATGGCCTATTAGTCATTTTGTGCTAATTAGACCTAGCACTTAATTATCCTGCTTGAATTTCTTGTTGTCGTATCGCTTTTGCAGCTTTATCTAATATACCATTTATATACTTATGGCCATCTTCAGCGCCAAATTTTTTAGCTAAATTGATTGCTTCGTTTAGGATCGCGCGGTAAGGAATATCAAGACGACTTTTTAGTTCGTAAACGCCAATTAATAAAATCGACTTTTCGACTGGGTCGACTTCCTCGCTTTTTCTATCTAGAAAAGGCGCTAAGCTTGCCATCAATTCTTCAATTGATTTTGCAATGCCGAATAATAGCTCATGAAAATACTCAGGATCCGCACTTTTATACTCATCTTGAGTTTTAAACTGCTTTTCTATATCAAGTGGCTCATCGCCTGATATTTGCAATTGATATAAAGCTTGCATAGCCAATCTGCGCGAGCGCTTTCGAGCATTAATTGCTTTTGGATTCATAATCTCAATACAAGTCGTGGTTAGGTGCCAAGCATAGCATTCTATGACCTAGCATCTAACATTAGCCAATGTTACGTAATAAATTGATCATCTCAATTGTAGACAACGCTGCTTCGCCACCTTTATTTCCAGCTTTAGTACCCGCTCGCTCAATCGCTTGCTCTATCGTATCAACTGTTAATACACCAAATGCAATAGGCACTTCGTATTGCAACATAACCTGAGAGAGTCCTTTGGTACATTCACCTGCGACATATTCGAAATGCGGTGTGCCACCTCGAATCACAGCCCCTAGGGCAATAATGCCATCATATTGTTTTGATGCCGCTAACTTCTTTACTGCAAGTGGCATCTCGTACGCGCCAGGCACTTTAATAACATGCATAAACTGCTCTGCCAAACCATGCCGTTTTAAGGTATCAATTGCGCCTTCTAAAAGATGATCTACTACAAAACTGTTAAATCGCGCGACTACTAATGCGATATTTGCATTTTGTAAAACCAGTTCACCTTCAATTTGTTTATAATCTGACATTTCTGTATTCCTAGCAGTTTTTATTCTTCACCAACATATTCTACAACTTCAAGATCAAAACCGGCCAAACCGTGCATCACTTTCGGTGCGCTTAAAACACGCATTTTATGTACGCCTAGGTCACTCAATATTTGTGAACCTGCACCGAGTGTACGCAACTCTGTTTTAGGCTTTTCAGCATCAGAGCTTTTTTCTTGATTTTCAGGGTGATAATTACATATTTTGGTCATTAACTCACGTTTATCTTCTTGTTTTTGCAACATGACCAAGACACCACTGGCTGATTCACTTATTTTTTTCATCGCTTCACGCAGTGGCCATCCACATTCTTGACGTTTGACACCTAACCAATCGCATAAGGTATTTTGTATGTGTACTCTGACTAGAACAGGCTCTTGCGGATTAATATCACCTTTTACAAGCGCAAAATGTAGTTCATTGTCGATACTGTCGATGTAAGTATAAAGTCTGAATTTACCAAATTCAGTTTCAACCTCGCAATCGGCGACTCGTTCTATGGTTTTTTCATTTTCAATGCGATACCGAATCAAATCAGCGATGGTTCCAATTTTTAAATCATGCTGTTTTGCAAATTCTTCAAGATCGGGGCGTCTCGCCATGGTGCCATCAGGATTGAGAATTTCTACAATGGCGGAATTTGGATCTAGTCCCGCTAAGCGAGCCAAATCACAACCTGCTTCTGTATGGCCTGCCCGAGTTAAAACACCACCCGGTTGTGCCATTATAGGAAAAATATGGCCGGGCTGAACTAAATCTTCAGCCTTAGCATCTTTTTTAACGGCCGTTTGAATTGTAGCAGCGCGGTCGGCTGCTGATATCCCAGTAGTAACACCTTTGGCCGCTTCGATAGAAAGTGTAAAATTAGTGCTGTGTTGTGAATTATTAGCATTCACCATTAAAGGCAAATTTAAAGCCTGGCATCGCTCTTTGGTTAAAGTTAAACAAATCAAACCCCGGCCGTATTGAGCCATAAAATTAATATCTTCTGGGCGAACTTTCGATGCCGCCATAATCAAATCGCCTTCGTTTTCACGATCCTCATCATCCATGATAATGACCATCTTACCTTGTCGAAGATCTTCAACTATTTCTTCTATGCTATTAATGCTCATATTTGTTGCCACAGTTTGATTTCAAATGTCTTTGGAAACCTATATTATCGGGACTAACACTTGCTTGATATATCACTTTGGAGTTACTTTTACATGAAACCCCTTTCTTTTTATAAAACTCTGAGCAATTCGTCCTGAATTGTCAGAGCACGACAAGAAAAAATGCAATTTTTTCTTTTCTCACAAAATCAATTGCTTAGTGCGATCGATTTTGGCGACACTTCCTTGTGTCGCTCAGAACCTCTGAATTAATCAAAGGTCCTTTAAAAAAGATTCAGACAAGGAAACACCTTTTTAGCTGCTTGTTCGCCAAGCATTAATCTTTCCATGTATCGCGCTATTAAATCAATTTCAATGTTAAGCTTTGTTCCAACTCGATAACTTTTAATTATAGTTTGTTCTTGCGTGTGCGGAATAATGCTAATACTAAATTCACAACCATTGATGGAGTTAACCGTTAAACTAACGCCATCAATACAAACCGAACCTTTGCTTGCAACGTATTTGGCTAGACCCTCGGGTAGCTCGATTTTATACTCGGTAGAACGTCCGCTTTTCGAGATATTTAAAATTTTTCCTAAGCCATCAACATGACCACTCACCAGATGACCGCCTAATGGTGTGGATAGCGTTAATGCTTTTTCCAAGTTAACTGGCGACGAAATCTTAATGTCTTTTAAGCTCGTTTTATCTAAACTTTCAGCCGACACATCGACCCAAAACGAATCGCCAGTTATTTCCGTCGCCGTTAAACAGACGCCGTTCACAGCAATTGAATCTCCCACTTGCGTGTCGGCAAGTGAAAGCGAACCAGCTGCAATTAATAAGCGAGTGTCTTGCTGTTTGGCTTCGATTTGTTTAATTTTACCAATTGCTTGAATAATTCCGGTAAACATTGCGTCTTATCTGTCCCCTGCGATAAAATGTATTTTTAATTACGTCCTTATATTGGTCTAATTTTAGATCAAAAAAAACAAAGTATTTTGTGCGTGAATTGCTATTTAGCTTAATCCGCTATACGCACTGTAGCTGTTATTCGCCAATCGTCACCAAACGCCCTGATATCTTTAATATCAAGCTTAATCCGATCATCCATGGCATCAATACCTGGTAAATTAAACAAACCTCTTGCGTTATTACCCATTAAATGAGGCGCCATATAAATAATTAATTCATCGATTAACCCGGCTTGTAACATCGCGCCACTTAGGGTCGCACCCGTTTCGAGCAATACTTCGTTTATTTCTAGTTCTGCCAAATAAGTCATTAGAGCCGGCAAATCGATTGAATCTTGTTGCCCAGGTTGATAGAGAATCTCGGCGCCCGCATCGCTTAAATCGGCTACTATGTCGGGATCTTGATTCGCGGTAACTAATAAAGCCTTATCCGATTTAGATAATACTTTCGCAAATGGCGGCGTACTTAAACGAGGATCAAGAATTACTCGTAGTGGTTGGTTAAAATTTTTTTGATCAGAAACACCTTCAAGCCTGACCGTTAAACTTGGGTCATCGGCTAATACAGTACCGATGCCACTAATAATTGCTCCACTTCGTGCCCGAAAACGATGGACATCCGCTCGGGCAGACTCGCCCGTAATCCATTTGCTTTCACCCGAGGCCATTGCAGTACGACCATCTAAACTCATGGCCAATTTTGCACGTATAAAAGGTCGGCCTTCTTTCATGCGTAAATTAAAACCTGGATTTAGAGCTTCCGCATCAGCAGTTAATACGCCCTGCACAACTTCAAGCCCTGCCGCTTTGAGTGCTTCCACTCCTTTTCCGGATACTTTTGGATTTGGATCTATTGCTGCAATAACCACTTTGCTCACGCCTGCTTTAATTAACGCTTGCGTGCAGGGACCTGTTTTGCCTTTAAAACAACAGGGCTCCAAGGTGACATAAACAGTTGAATTTGCAGCTTTCTTTTTCGCTTGTTTTAGAGCGACTATTTCGGCGTGCGGCCCACCAGCCTTCTCATGCCAACCTTCGCCAACAACTTCGCCTTCACTAACAATGACACAGCCAACTCTTGGGTTTGGATGACAAGTTGTTAAACCTTGTTCTGCTAATTTTAGTGCTTGTGCCATGTATTTAATATCGTTATTCATCTAGCTTCAACTTTTTCAATTAATTATTTACTTGTATTTAGTTTTATCGCTTTTACTTTTTATCGTTTTTACTCTCTGCTGGTAATAACGATAATTGATTTTTTTTCATTTCCGCACTCGGGCTATTTTCTAACTTATCTATTTCTTCACGAAACGCATTTACATCTTCAAAGTCTCGATACACTGAGGCAAATCGCACATAAGCCACATGATCTAATTCGCGTAATTCTTCCATTACCCACTCGCCAACATCTAAACTTGCTATCTCGCGCTCGCCATTAGTTCTAATTTTGTGCAACAAGTTATTGATAGCTCTATCAACTAACTCAGTATTGACAGGTCTTTTTTCTAAGGCGCGTAAAATGCCATTGCGTAGCTTATTTTCGTTGAATTCTTCTCGATCACCCGTGGACTTCACCACTCTAGGCATAATAAGCTCTGCTAACTCATAAGTAGTAAATCTTTCACCGCATGATTGGCATTGACGCCGACGTCTAACTTGATCACCTTCATTTGCCAGACGGGAATCAATCACTTTGGTATCCTGAATATTACAAAAAGGGCATCTCACCTTTTTTCTCCATTAAGCTAATACCATTAAAAAGCAGGCCTAATAAATTCGTATTAGCCAGTGTAGACCGGATACTTAGTGCAAATATTGCTGACCTTCTGTTTGACCTCGGCCAACACCTTAGCGTCACCCAAATTATCAATGATATCGCAAATCCAATTTGCTAAATCCTTTGAATCAGCCTCATTAAAACCGCGAGTGGTTATTGCTGGTGTGCCAACACGAATACCGCTGGTCACAAAAGGCGACTGCGGGTCATTCGGCACTGCGTTTTTATTAACTGTAATATGAGCTTCACCTAATGCCGCATCTACTTCCTTGCCAGTAATTCCTTTTTCGATAAAATCCATTAGGAATAAATGATTATCTGTGCCATTCGAAATAACTTTGTAACCTCGACTGATCACCACCTCAGCCATCGCTCTCGCATTTATAACTACTTGCTTCTGGTACTCGACAAACTCTGGTTCCAAGGCTTCTTTAAACGCAACAGCCTTGGCGGCGATAACATGCATTAAAGGGCCGCCTTGCGTGCCAGGGAAAACAACCGAGTTGAGTTTCTTTTCAATTTCTGGATTGTGTTTTGCTAAAATAATTCCTCCACGCGGACCGCGTAAAGTTTTATGCGTTGTGCTCGTAGTGATATCGGCTATAGCCACTGGACTAGGGTAGACACCTGCCGCAATTAGACCTGCAACGTGTGCCATATCGACAAAAAGATATGCGCCAACTGAGTCAGCAATATCTCGAAAGCGCTGCCAATCGACTATTCTGGAATAAGCGCTAAAGCCAGCGACTATCATTTTGGGCTTATGTTCTTTTGCTAAAGCTTCAACTTGGGCGTAATCAATTTCACCCGTTGCCTCGTCAAGACCATATTGAATCGCATTAAACAATTTACCCGAAAAATTGACCTTGGCACCGTGAGTTAAGTGACCGCCATCGGCAAGGCTCATACCTATGATCGTGTCTCCAGGCTGAAGCAAAGCTAAATAAACTGCCGCATTGGCCTGAGAACCTGAATGTGGTTGCACATTGGCGTAATCTGCAGAAAATAGTTCCTTTACACGATCGATGGCCAATTGCTCAGCAATATCAACATTTTCACAACCACCGTAATAGCGTTTCGAAGGATAGCCTTCTGCGTATTTATTCGTCAACACTGAACCTTGTGCAGCCATGACGCGTGGGCTTGCATAATTTTCAGACGCAATTAGCTCGATATGAGTTTCCTGACGTACATTCTCGCTTTGTATAGCCTGCCAAAGCTCATCATCGAAACCTTGAATACTCATGGATTTAGAAAACATCGAAACTCCTTTAATAGTCGCCAAAAGCCACATAAATTACGCATAAATTAAGGCGACATCATACCTCAATTTGACTAATCTGCATACAATATCGGGGCTAATCTCAGAATTCAAAATAGATTAAATTTCAGACCGATAAATCGATTTTTTAAGTGAATGATTAATCACATTTACAAACTTTTTGGATCAAATTGGCAGTTTTTTTGTCAAACTAAAGGCCAACAACAAGCTGCAAAGGATTTATATGAATCACGCCTTTTTGCTAATATGTCTTTTCTCATTGCCCTTTAGCGCAATTGCAAAAAACACACATCATTATCAAGTAAAAATTGACGATCAATTGCAGACATTATTTATTAAAGCTTGTTTTTCTAAGCGAACAATCAGCGGATTAAAAGCGGGCGAATACCCCGGCAATGAAGGCGCACATGCAATCAAATTATTAAAAACTCTCACTCTGCCTAATAACGGAAAATTCAAGAAAGTCAGAGGCCAAATTTACTTTAAACAAAATATAAAAAACGCCTGCATAAAATACCAAGTTGAATTAACGAAATTAGATAAGCGCTATAGCGAATCTCATTTTCGCTATAAGGGACCTGAAAAAATTATCGCGCCCTATTATTGGCTGTGGCTGCCACAAGATTACAGTGAAAAGGATACCCTACTAATTCATTTCGATTTCCCTGCAAAAATTAATTATTCAGTTCCCTGGCCCATTTATAAAAACTCCAATAACAATGGAAAAAACACAAATAAAACATACTACGTTCACAATTATGCATCAACTGAATGGCCTGCAAACACCGTATTTGGGCGCTTTGCAAAATATAAACTTAATATTGGCAAGACCTCACTACGCCTTGCTATTTTAAATCAAACCCAAACAAAACCTATAAAGGCATACGTGAATTGGGTACAAGTCAGCGCTCAAGCCATCAACTCTCTGTTTGGTCAATTTCCGGGTAAATCAATTCAAATAGTACTGACTCCCGTAGGCTCTAAGGGTGAGCCAGTTCCTTTTGGACAAGTACTTAGAGGAGGAGCAGCTGCGGTACAACTTTTCATTGATCCAACTCGGACCATAACAGAGTTTCTAGCTGATTGGACTGCCTCGCACGAAATGAGTCATTTATTCTTACCCTACGTGCAACGAGCCGATGCCTGGCTTTCGGAAGGGCTAGCGACATACTATCAAAATATTTTACGTGTTAGAGTTAAGCAATTGACTGAGCAACAAGCTTGGCAAAAATTGCATGAAGGTTTTCAGCGTGGTATTAGAGGCACAGGCAAACTAACATTGCGCGACGCGAGTATTAATATGCATGAGAACCATGCGTACATGCGGGTCTACTGGAGTGGCACTGCCATTGTGCTCTTAGCAGATCTAGAGCTGCGTAAGCTCAGTCAGGGCAATATGTCTATGGACATAGTGTTAGCGGAAATTAATCGCTGCTGTTTACAGGCTGGTAAAACTTGGAGCGCAAAGAAACTCATGAACAAAATGGACCAGATAAGTCGCACTAAAGTTTTTAGTCAGCTCTATCAACAACACACGTTTTCAGCACAATTCCCAAACTTAAGACAAGTCTATAAAGATCTTGGAATAGTAATTGTAAATGATACTGTGCAATTTAATCCACAAGCAAAATACTCAAAGTATAGAAAACAAATGACGCACTCTAAATAAATATTAGACAAAATAGTAGCCTCTAGCCCGCTTTTCTCACAGCACTTCGTAACGAGACGGTTCAAGGGTATGCTATGACTCGTTTTCACGACCGACAAGTGCGCAGGCATA
>QIKQ01000336.1 GCA_003233075.1 Gammaproteobacteria bacterium | reverse complement strand
CGTGGCCTACGCGATATAAGACCATCGTGGTCAAAACGATCACACCGAAGCAATCTCCTTAATTCAATGACTTACGTTAGGAGATTGCGTCTTCTGCTAATGCAGTCTCACAACGACGAGGAGCTTCAAATGCGAAATTATCGGTCGCTTATTTTATTTAGTAAATGCGACTATTAAACGTCGAGATAAAAAAGTTAACAGGACAGCAGTGATGTGCAATAAATTCCAAAATTAATTTGTTAAGTACTCTTGTTGTTTCTGTCTTTACTTTATTTGAAGTATCTTCATTTTCTTAATATTAGTTGTTGCTTATTCTCTAATCAAATTCTCTAATCAAAGATAAGAAACATCTAAAATTGTCGACTAAATCTCGAAATTGAAAATTTCTTTATTTAATTTATTTGTTATAAATTTATTCACTTCTAAAAAAGCACATAAAAGTGCCATTCACTGATTTTGCTTTCTTGCTAAGCCTATGAAGTTAAAAGTATTACTAATGGACTCCTGATTATCACCTAGTTTTTCTTCAAATTAGACAAACTAAGCTTCTGATTCGCCATTTGCACTGGCTAATTGATCGGTTTATGATTGGACTCTCATGAAGGATAGAGAAGATATCTAAAATAAAGCAAAATAAAAGAAAGCTTAAATAAAAGACAAATAATAACGTCGATTACAATAGATGATGCAGGCGTATAAAGTTGGCCAGAGGAAATGGCATTTGGTCCAAATGTTAGGCCATAATAATCTATACGGATATTGAGCACTTTTCAGCAACAGGTCTGAAGATAATACTTTAATCACTAGACCTTTGGTGCGCCTAAATATCGTATTACAACAGTCGTTAGTAAAACATCATTATAAAAATATGCTAGCAATGTCAGAACATGGCCGGAGGAGAAAACCATGGGAGCTTTTTTAGTAATTCAACCTACTGATGGTCGATTTGATACCGATGAAATTGTTTCTTTTATCTCAGAATCGGATTTTGTGATCGAAGTAGATGACCCCGATGCAAAATCATTCATTTTTGTAGACCCTAAGAAAGCAGACGATGAGGTTCTTAATCTTTCCTCAGTGACACCTCAAGATACAATAAATGAAGAACACGTTGTATTTGATATGCCAAAAGTAAATATTAACGAACAAAACGAAATCACCCTAAATCTTAATTGGGACGACACATCTCGAAATGACATGCGTTATTTTACGCAATGGTTACTCAATAATTACGAATGCAGCGGCTTAGACTTTCAAGGCTTCACATTTAAAGATAACGAAGAAATTAAGAACTGGATCGACATGTGGCTGCCCAGTGCAATTCAATAATAAATTTTTATAAATCAATTATTATATTAGGAAGAACAAGCTAGATAATAACTTCTCACACTATGTATTACCTTACCCCATCATTGCATAAAATATCGGATCAGGAACGTTTCGCTCTATTTTTACCGGCAATCTAGGCTCGTACTCGTATTTTCTAGAACTCACGTAGTATGAACTATGCTCGCACTAGAAAAAACTGCGTGAGAACCTATAATACTCGATTAAAATAGCCCTGAATCGAACATTTTATGCAACGATGGGGTTTAAATAATTGCGCCGCATAATTTACCCGCAAAAGTCTTACAAAAATACTCCTCACATCAACTGCTTTTTTTGCGATCTATCGCACGCTCTTTCCAATTAGGTATTGATAAGTTTTGTTTTTACCTAATTTTACCTAGGGAAGTTCTGAACAATTCGTCCCTGAATTGTCAGAGCACGACAAGAAAAAAGTGTGATTTTTTCTTGTCTCACAAAATCAATCGCTTAGTGCGATCGATTTTGGCGACACTTCCCTGTGTCGCGGGAACCCCTGAATTAATCAGAGGTTCCCTAGTTTTTGTGTTGCCAAAAAAACAAACGATTGTGATATACTGAATTTAAATATAAAACACACTATTTATAATAATTAAAAAAATGCGGGTTTACTTATGGATAACGACACAACAGATAACAATATTGTTAGCTTCCCGGACGATCGAGTATCTGAATCAGAGGATAAGGACAATAATGAACAAACCACGCATGAAGTCTTGTCGCAAGACCCCTATTATAAATTTATTCATGACCTACTGTTTGCCATAGATTCAATCGGCTTGCCTTTAGACAAAGATCCTAAAGAAAAAGCACGTGAGCTGTTTGCTAAATATCAACGTGAAAACTTAATCGCTCAGTGGCAAAAAGATTTAGAAGACGAATACATCGCCAAACAAAACGGCAAATCCAATGACGAAAATCAGCCTTCGTTATCTATTGTTGAAGACTCAAGCTCTTTACACAATGATGATAAACCTAAGTTAGATTTATAAATTATAATAAACTCACTCCTAGTAAGCACATAATTTAGAGGGCACCTCTGAAAATCAGGATATTTGTGCGCTAGCCCGCCAGCGTGCAAATAGACACAATTAGAGCTACCCTGGAACTTATTCCACCAGGATGGCACCTATATTGCTGCATATGCTCTAGTAATCACAGGAGTCATGTTATGCGACGTTTTATCTATTTGATGTTTATCGTTTTCCCATTTGCCCTTAGCGCAAATACGATTTCTTTTAGCGGCGATATCCAGTCACTTGGAGGCAAAACGGGCGAAATTGACGATTGGGTTTTTTACCTATCTACTCCAAGCCAAGTTGAAATAAACGTAATTTCTGATAATGGTGACCCAGCAATCAATTTATTCTCCTATGCCAGCAACCTTAGTTTAGATGACTTTATACAATACGATAATAATAGTGGAGCAAGAAAAAACAGCTATCTGAATCTTTTCCTCGACCCAGGTTATTTTCAGCTTCGAATTAGTGAATTTAGATTTGGGAATTCTCGTGGTACAAATCCGGCCATACTAGAAAATAGTATTCCAGATTTAAAAAATACTTTTAGCTACGATCTAGATATTAGTGGCGATCAAGTTAGCATAATTACACCAGTTCCTGAACCGTTTGCTTTTTTTCTCATAGTACTTGGTTTGTTTTTGGTGTGGCTGGCAGATAAGAAGGATGGCAAGAATAAGTAAGCATTAGCCACTTTATAAATCCCTTATTAAAGAATTTTGAAGCCGGTTAATATCCGGCATCTATATTAGTACTTCATAATGTATCGCTTTAGCGCAATAGCTAGAGACACTAAAAATTTATAATTCCTGATTAAACCTCCATCAGCAAATTAATTTCTTCTTATTCTTGTCCTCTAGCGAATTACATGTTCAAATTATATTATTACTAGATTAAAAATCGAGTTTGACGAGGAATTTCATGCCAAAATATTTATTCTCCCAAATAATTTCATTTTTCTTAATTGTAGTAGGCTGGATCGTCACGCTTGGTGGAGGTTACGCGGGATACATCTATTTTAATAAAATAATGCTTATCGGTTTACTACCGTCAGTCTACAGCAACAAATTAGAACTTATGCCCGAATGGGTATTTTATTCTCCGGCTGCAATTGCGTTTTTATTTGGCTTATTAATACTTGGAGTAGGACACAATTTATTAGTCAGTGTCGATAATGCACGATTTGGCGCCGAAAATTCGCAATTATTAGAGATGGTTCGCATGCGAGGTGTGTGACAACTCAATGTTGTATTGTTTAAATAACTAGCAAACGGTATAATGTAATCACGATAAAAAAAGCGGTTTTAGAAAAGCCACATATAACACAGCGATATCAGGATGATCATTACAATCGTATTCATATGGAACACTAAAGGGTGAGAATTTAAAAATGAAAAATATTACACAACTAACGCTATCCACAATTATACTTTTCACACTAGCCGCCTGCCAAGAATCTTCGGTTCGAATTACACCAGCTCAAGCTGACGGTGTACTTAAAGAAGGCCAATCAATTCCAATTGTGACGCGTAAAAATACTTGTGGCGGCAAAGTTGCACTTAGCAAGCGTAAGTTTCGCAGCATCACATCAAGAGATAAACGACGATTTGCATATGACTACGTCAACAACATTCGTTCATCCATTACTAGCAAGTGGAATAAACCAAGCAGTACAACTTCAGGCGCATCGTGTACAGTACAAATTAAACAAAGAATTGATGGTTGTGTTCGCAGCATCAAATTCACTCAATGTGCACAGCCACGCATGAGAAAATCAGTAAAAGATGCAATCGCAATTGCCTCTCCCTTACCTCGTGCACCACATCCATCAATCTATGATGATACAATCGAGATCAGCTTTAAAAATTAGAAGTTTTCTTGTATTCAGTTATTAGCGTCATTAGGCAACGAATATGGATATAATCGAACAAGAAAACTTAGAACAACTCAGAAAAGCGTTTAATGATTTGGATTCAGATGAATTACTCGACAAAGTACTAAAAGGTACTTTGTCTGATTCCGCTCTCGATCTAGCGCAATTTGAACTTGATAAACGCTCCAACTACAGCTTTGAAGATCTCATTCCAAATTCACCAAGTGATACCGAACCTGAAATAAAATCTTCCGCAAAAGCAACAAACACCGACAAAGATAATAGATCTTCCTACGTCTATGACGACGAAATTTTTCCTTCCGAATCAGAAATACTTAAGCAAAGATTTACATTAGCAAATAAAACCAGCACTGGATTATTTTATAGCTTAATTCAACTCCTACCCGGACTAGGCAGCCTGTTTGTTTTTTATCTCAGCATTCGATCTATTTCAAACACAAGTAAAACTAAGCTAGTCTTATCTTTCCTAATCATCATCTCGCTGATTTCCAGCTTATCGACTTATGCAATCCTAAACAATAGCTCTAGCTATTATCCTCTTTTTGTCTATTGCGCAACACTCGCGATTGTTAGTCTGAAGCTCGGATTAAAATATTTGCTTGGTATGACCCTAGGGACTGGACTAGTACTGACTGGCTATTATTTTTTTGTTCAAGAATTTTTCCCGACTCTTTTCTAAGTAACTTACTTTCCCAAGACTAGAAGCACATATCCAAGGAATTGGTCGTTGCGAGGTGTGATCACTGATCACACCGAAGCAATCTCCTTAATTCAATGACTTAGATTAGGAGATTGCTTCGTCTGCTGATGCAGTCTCGCAACGACGGGGATGGTTGAATGCAACCTGATCGCTCGATAACTGCTACAGATCGCAACAAAATATTTGTGAGACAGCAGTGAGGCATGCTTTGTCTTCATTTTCACTTTGATTCAATTAATATGATTTAGCTTTTACTTTCAGACTTCGAATCAGTCTTTAGACAAAAGAATGTAAACAACAAAGACTGAATATAGGCGTATAAACTAATTTGGACTATAAGGGAAACTAACATAACTAATAGCCCAGGGACGGCGGTCGCCAATGACATAATAAATAAAAACGCAATCATTGACACTGGTGCAATTAGGGATAAAACTGCGAATGCGATATCTCCAGTGCACCGATAAGAATTCTTAAAGCTTTCGAGCGCACTGTCTTGTTTAATTACTATAAAAAAGTCAATAAAACTAGTTCGAATAAGTATGTACGCTAATACTAAAAAGAATAGAAATATTAATGCCGCTGTAACCGTAGGATCGGTTGAAACCGGATTAACAAAAGAAGCAACGAGCACAAAGGCAATAATTAGAACAATAAGCCTTATAGCGTTTGCAAGTAGTAATTTATGCCAATAACTTAATCCAGTTAGAAGTGCAAATGAAAATTTATAACGTTCGTGATTTTGAGCTTTGAGTAACACATAGGTGGTACTCGCCTGAATAAAAGGTATGAATATTATGGACAAAATTGACAAAACAAGCCAATTCGAAGCGCTAATATGCTTGGGATCCACAAAGTTGCTGAGGTAAATTACCTTCAAGATTAACATAGGAAATAAAAATACACTAAGCACCTTAGCCAATTGATAATAATTTTCTTTAAAAAGTAAAAATGCTTCTGTTAATGGATTCTTGGTCATTATTCTTTTCAATACTTGTATATAAATAATTTTAACTATATGTCTCGATTACCCTAATGCCGAGACATCGAATACGGCATGATTTATTATTCGCCGATGGCCTATTGTACTTTATCTATAGTCAATGCATCCATGAAAATACGCCAAGTTTAGTTAAATATTTTTTATTAAGCTCTGATAAGGTCCGAAATATTGTGATTTTAGCGAAAAATCTAGCACCTAGAGCAAACTTTTTAGTCGTAAATCCAGCTTATTAGATCAAGCGATTAGGATAAACTGTTGAAATAAACAACTTAGTAAATTTACAGTGTCACTTACTTACGTATAATGAATAATTAATAATTTCGTGAGAATCACATTAGTGCTCAAAGGAATCAGTAAACAATGATCGGAGAGTTAGCAACCTATGCATTAATTCTCGCATTTTGCTTAGCGATAGTACAATGCATACTACCCTTAATCGGGGCGCATCGTGGCATCAATAATTTAATGCACATCGCGCGCGCCACCGCGATTGGCCAATTTCTGTTTATATTATTTAGTTTTTGTTGCCTCATTTATTTATTTTTAAGCTTCGATTTTTCAATAGAATACGTTGCCATCAACTCAAGTAAAGCCCTGCCCTGGTATTATCGCGTTTCAGCAACTTGGGCATCACACGAGGGATCATTCCTACTCTGGATCTTAATCTTATCGCTCTGGGCAATGGCAGTCGCAGTTTTTAGTCGACGACTGCCGTTAGAATTTAGCGCCAGAGTTTTAGCCGTCATGGGATTTATCAGTGCAGGCTTTTTAATGTATTTAATTAGCCTTTCTAATCCCTTTAAACCTCTTATGAACGAAGCAACAGGGCAGTTTTTAATGGTCGCCGATGGCCAAGGCATGAACCCTTTTCTGCAAGATTTCGGCATGATTATTCACCCACCTCTTTTATATATGGGTTATGTCGGATTTTGCGTTGCCTTTAGTTTCGCCATAGCAGCCTTAATGGGTGGCAGACTTGATTCGAGTTGGGCACGATGGTCACGTCCTTGGACAACATTAGCATGGGTGTTTTTAACCCTAGGCATTTCACTCGGCAGCTGGTGGGCTTATTATGAATTGGGCTGGGGTGGCTGGTGGTTCTGGGATCCAGTTGAAAATGCCTCGCTCATGCCCTGGTTAGTAGGTACTGCACTAATTCATTCGTATGCAGTGACGGATAAACGTAGTAGTTTTCAAACCTGGACAGTCATGCTCGCGATTATTGCATTTTCGATGAGCTTACTAGGAACTTTTTTAGTAAGATCGGGCGTTTTAAAATCAGTTCATGCCTTCAGTGCTGATCCGGCACGAGGTATTTATATTTTAATCTTTTTCTTTGTTATTGTCGGCGGCTCCTTACTCCTCTATGCGCGCAATGCGATTCGAATTAAAGGCGTAGGCAAATTTTCTCTCTATTCCAAAGAAAGCTTTTTACTGGTCAATAATATTTTGTTATTAGTAATGACCGTCGCGGTACTCATTGGCACCTTGTATCCTGTTGCGCTGGACGCAATTCGAGCCATGTATCCCTCTTCTAACCTATTGCAATGGGCACTTGATGGACCGCCCGCAGTGATCTCTGTCGGTAAGCCCTATTTTAATTTCATGATGATGGTGTTTTTACTGCCATTAGTCATACTCATGCCGTTGGGCGCGATAGTAAAATGGAAACAAGATAGTTTGAAAGGCACCAAGTCTGCTATTACTTCGATAGCAATAATCACTTCGGTCGTTTTCATATTCTTATGTGCCATTTTCTTATTAACGGTCGAGGCTACAATAAAAATCCACAGCTTCTTTATTATTATATTAATCGCTTGGATAATGGCAGGCAGCTTATGGCCTATCATTTACCGCATGATCAAAAAAGGCTCGGTAGTTTTAGGACTAAAAAGCACAAACCGATCAACCTACGGCATGTCAATTGCCCACTTTGGCATTGCTATTTTCGTCATCGGCGCCTATTTTACAACTTACTATTCCTCAGAAAAAATCGTAAAAATAAAGCCGGGCGAAACGCTAACTGTAGGACAATATAAATTTAAATTTGATTCGGTGAAATGGCATACTGGCGCAAACTATTATGCTTTTCAAAGTTCATTCAAAGTCTACAATAACGACAAATTCATAATTCAATTAAAACCTGAGAAACGAATTTATTGGCGAAATAAAAAATTAACGACTGAACCCGGCATAGATCCTGCGCTAACTCGAGATGTTTTTATTTCAATGGGTGAACCCATCAAGCGAAAATTCATGAGTGCTTTGCATGAAGATCAAACCAGAGTCAATCAGCAATACATTAACAGCGTTAATGCTGTTATGAAAAATGAACCCTGGCAAATTCACTTTCGTATTATCGCGATGGTTCGTTGGATATGGCTAGGCAGTTTAATCATGCTAATAGGCGGATTGATTGCATTAAGTGACAAACGTTATCGAAATAAAAAACGCAAGTCAAAAGAAACTAAAGACGCCGAGGTAGTTACTGAATGAATCGATTTTTAATTCCATTTATAGTTTTTACCTTAGTCGCTATAATGCTTGGCGTCAGCTTATGCGGCAACCCTAAAGCACTTAAGTCAAAAAGCAAATTACTCAATCAGATTGCACCGCGAATTTATCTCCCCTCCTTAGATGGTAAAACGACTGTTGAGTCTGTCCACTTTAAAGGGCACTGGGTTGCGATAAATTTTTGGGCAGAATGGTGCGTTGAATGTATCAAAGAAATACCTCATTTGGTTAAGCTTAGTAAACAAACTAAAATCAAACTTTACGGCGTAAATTATTTAGATGTCAAAGATAAAGCCCGCGCGTTTTTAGTTCGACATGGCAATCCTTATATCGCAAGTGGATTCGATCCCGATGGTTTAACCGGCGTAGACTGGGGCATCACTGCTGTACCGGAAACATTTTTGATTGACCCAAGGGGAATTATACGCCATCGACATCTCGGTCCTGTAAATCAATTCGTCATTAAACAATTTAAATCGATTGTTAATGCAAGCAAATCAAGCAGAAAATCCGAGGCACGCAGTAAATGAAGCGACTACTAATCATTTTAATTTTCACTTTGTTTACATCTGCTTTGTTCGCTGCCATCGAAGTGAGAAAATTTAGTAGCATAAAAAACAAACGATTATATCACGAGCTTACTAATATGCTTCGATGCCAAGTATGCGACAACCAAGCGATCAGCGATTCTAATGCACAGGTCGCAAGGAGTTTGCGCAATGTAGTATTCAACTTAGTCTTGAAGGGTAAAAATGAAGAAGAAATACTAAGCTACCTTGTAAAAAGATACGGCGAACAAATTTCTTACCGACCCACCGTGAAGGCTGGTACCTTTATACTGTGGTTTGGCCCAGCAATAATATTTTTATTTGTTATATTTTTATTCGTAAAAAAAGTATCTGCTGCATCCGATGACAGTACAACAGAACTGAGTGAAACCGAACTGAATGCGTTGCGCAAAATAAAATCAGATGATCCGAAAAACTAAATGAGACTATTCTAATTATGATTTACTTTCTAATAGCCGCTACAATTTTACTTTATATATGTATATTATTCGTGCTGCCCAGTATTAATAAATCTAGCAGGGCCGCCAATAACCAACACGAAGCTAATTTAAATGCTTATGACCAAAAAGTGGCAGAGCTAGAAAAGGATAGACTCGATGAGCAAATCGATACCGCCGAATTTGCTCTCGCTAGAATTGAACTCGATCGACAACTCATTGAAGATGAAAAAAAATATTTAAAAAAAAATGAGTCATTAGCTGTGGTTAAACAATACCAGTTGATCTCAGTTCTGCTGATATCATTACCCGCGATATCGATTCTGCTCTATTTAATATTTGCTTATCCTGAGGCCATAGGCCCACGTACCCCACAAAATTCCTATTCGCCTGCCCCTCATGCGACAAATGCTAGCTCGACTAACAGTGCGATACCAAAGGGTAAAATGCCCGATATAGGTTTAATGATAATTAGAGTCGAAAACCGAGTTAAGAAAAATCCGGAAAAAATTTCTGATTGGCATCTACTCGCCAGCAGTTATAACTATTTAGGTCAATTTGATAAAGCAGCCAAGGCCATGGCTGAAATAGTTAAACGCCAACCCAAAAACGTTAAGGCAAAAGCCAGGCACCAAGAATTTCTTGCTAAAAGCAAAAATAGCAATATAACAATTAATCCCAATACTATTCCAAGTAAGCCTATGCCTGGACAAACTATTCCAAGCGCTGGCGTACCCAAAGGGAAAATGCCAGACGTCAATGCTATGATCGCACGCGTTGAAAAAAGAGTGAAAGACAAGCCTGATAATATATCAGATAGAACCCTATTAGTTCGTAGCTATGTACAATTAAAACAATATAACAAAGCCGCGAAAGCGATTGCAGAAATAGTTAAACGTCAACCTAATAATGCGAATGCCATTATCCGGTACGCAGACCTTCTAGCCGCAGCTAACTCCATGCGCCTTTCTCAAAAGTCAGTCATCTTATTAAATCGCGGATTAAAAATACAACCCAATCATCAAATGGGCTTATTTTTACTGGGAAAAGCTCATTTTCAGAATAGAAAATTCAAACAAGCTCAAAAAGTTTGGCTAAAACTAGAAAAACTAGCGACGAAAAACTCTATGCTTGGAAAACTAGTCACTAATGCTTTAGAGAATGTTAAATTAGAATTAAAAAAGTAACGAAGAAAATTATTATATAGCCAATATGCGCCCTGAATAATCAGTCAATTAATTGCCAATCCGGAATAGACAACCCAAAGCCGACCTAGCCCGCTTTTCTCACAGCACTTCGTAGCGAGACGGATTATCAGAACTCGCGCAGCGAGTTAAGTGTATCCTTAATGAAGCCCGAAGG